>JALSHK010000327.1 GCA_026982275.1 Paracoccaceae bacterium
GGTAACTCTGACACTGACGATTTCAAAGCCTTCAGCCACCAGCCGCTCGTTTAGAGCCGCAAGAATGCGATCACCGGCAAACTCTTCGGGGATCCCTGCATTGGCCGCACTGGCCATTAGCATCAGATAAATCGCTGCCGCGGGAAAAATGCGGGGAATCATACCGGCCTCCAATAGCGGATTGCATTGATTGACCCCTTCATAACCACGCATAATATAGTGCGATATTCACCTTGGGGAGCAGAGCGGATAGAATAAACTAAAGTTTAGCAATAATTCCGGTGTTATGGCTTGCCGTGCCGCCGCGCCGCTTTCGCCTTGAATTTGCGGTGTTTGATTTTCGCCCGCGCTTTTCCCTGTGCCGCCGCGCCGCGCCTCTTCCCCTTTTGGCCCGATGGCAGCGCCTTGCCTTCCACCTTGAGCAGCTCAAATAGCAAGCCGCCGGTTAGCGGATCAGCCTCTTTGAGCGATATTTCTGCCCGTAAACCTGCGCGCAATACCCTACCGGAATGCTCCCCCGTCAAACTGCGGTGATCTTCGTCAAACACAAAATATTCCTGACCAAGCTTTGAAACCGGAATAAGCCCGTCCGCGCCGGTTTCATCGAGCTTCACAAAAATACCAAACCGCGCAACGCCCGAAATCACACCGGCAAAAGCGCTGCCGACCTGCTCGGAAAGAAAGGCCGAAAGATAGCGGTCGGTGGTATCGCGCTCGGCCAGCATGGAGCGGCGCTCGGTCTGGCTGATATGCTCGGCGATGGCTTCAAGGTTTTCGGCCTCGGCAGGGGTCAGCCCGTCCTCGCCCCAGCCATGGGCGGCGATCAGGGCGCGATGCACGATCAGATCACTATAGCGGCGAATGGGCGAGGTGAAATGGGCGTAGCGCTGAAGATTCAGCCCGAAATGCCCGAGGTTTTCAGGGCCATAATAGGCTTGCGTCATCGACCGTAGCACGATCATATTGATCAGCTCCGCATGCTCCCCGCCCGCCGCCTGATCCAGCAGACGATTGAGCTGGGCCGTGGTCAGCCGCTGGCCCTTGGCCAGCACCATGCCTACCGATTGCACGGTTTCATGCAGGGCTTCCATTTTATCCGGATTTGGCTCTTCATGCACGCGATAGATGAAATCCGCCTTGGCCTTTTCCAGCGTTTCGGCGGCGCAAACATTGGCCATCACCATAAATTCTTCCACCAGCTTATGGACGTCGAACCGGTCTCGAAAGGAAACCGAGGTAACGACACCCTCGTCCGAAAGCACAATCTGGCGTTCGGGCAGATCAAGATGCAGGGGTTGGCGTTTTTCCCTTGCTTTCCTGGCCGCAGCATAGGCAGCCCAAAGCGGCCTGAGGGCGGAGTCCAAAATAGGACCGGTGATCTCGTCGGGCGCGCCATCTATTGCGGCTTGCGCCTGATAATAGCTTAGCGCCGCCGGAGATTTCATCAGGCCACGGGTGAAGCGATGGGATATTTTTCGGCCATTCTTGTCCAGCACGATACGCAGAGCCACACAAGGCCGTTCAACCCCCGCATGCAAAGAGCAAAGATCACCGGAAAGCGCCTCTGGCAGCATCGGCACCACGCGATCCGGGAAATAGCTGGAATTGCCACGGTTTTTTGCTTCGATATCCAGCAAGCTGCCCGGGCGCACATAATGCGCCACATCGGCAATGGCGACCCAGACAATATGGCCACCGCCATCCGGGTCCGGCATGGCGCAAATCGCATCATCCCGATCACGGGCATCAGGGGGATCAATGGTGAAAAGCGGCAGGTGGCGAAGGTCTTCGCGGGTGCCAAGCTCCACGGGCTGTGCTGATTCGGCCTCGGCGACCACCTCGGCGGGGAAATGGTCTGGAATGCCATGCTCATGGATCGCAATCAGCGAGATCGCCTTGGGGGCCGCAGGATCGCCGATCCGCGCCACCACGCGGGCGCGCCCAAGGCCTTGGGCGCGCCCGCCGGTATTTTCCGCTTCCACCAGCTCACCATCGCGTGCGCCGTTTCGC
>JALSHK010000328.1 GCA_026982275.1 Paracoccaceae bacterium
ATAGCACACGCCCTACTTCAGCGACTTCTGCCTCAGCACCAAAATTCTTGATCTGGTCCTTGAGGATCGCGGAGATTTCTGCGGCTTGGATGCCCATTTATCCGACCTCTTTCATTGCATTTTGAAGATTATTGAGTTTGCTGCGAAGCGAGCTGTCAACCATGGCCGACCCCACCTTCACAATAAGACCGCCGATAAGATCCTTATCCACGGTCACATTTACATTCACGTCTTTACCAACCGACTTCTTGAGCGCGGCGGCCAAAGCGGTGCTTTGCTTTTCGGTCAGCGCTTTGGCGGCAGTTACCTCGGCGGAAACCTCGCCACGGTCATCAGCGGCCAGCGCTTTCACCTGGGAAATCATCTCGGGCAGCGCGTTTAGGCGGCGATTTTCGGCCATAAGCGCCACGGTGTTAGCGGCTTCAGCCCCCAGCCCCATTTTGTCGGTCAAGGCGCGCATGGCCTTGCCCTGCGCTTCGCGGCTCAAAAGCGGCGAAGAAATGACATCGCGCAAATCGGCGCTCTCGTCCAGCGCGGCTTGCAGCGAATCAAGATCGGCCTCGATGGCAGCCAGGTTTTTGGCCTCCTTGGCGATCTCGAACAATGCGATTGCATAGCGCCCCGAGGCCCCTGCGGTTATTGATGCTGTAGCAGACACGAACACCCCTTTATTCTTGTGTGCCCAGGCTTGGGCCATGAGCAACGGTTCGGCGAGTCACAAAAACTCGTTGAAATCGGGTGGGTGATAGCAGAGGGTTGCGCTTGAGGCAAGAGACAGGACAAAACCCGCCGATTTCGGTTTTTCGATTTGTTATCAATATCTTAACTCTATCATCTCACCCAATGCGACGCTTTGCGCGGCATATTTGTTGATTTTTTTACGGGCGAAACTGGTGAATCGGGTGGATTCCGGAATGTAGGGTGGGCCATAACCCACCATCGGCGGTGCCGCGGGCCAAACCGCGCCCATTGGCTCACCCCTGCAAAAACCTCCATAGAGCAAATCCGCAGATCCCGAGCAGAGCAACATCTCCCACAATATTTGCGCCTGGGAGCGCCTTCATCCCCGCGCCGCAGGCTTGGGCCGCCCCAACCCCTGCAAAATCCCCACCGGGGCCTTCACCGCCTCCCGCAGCCCGCCCTTGGGCAGGGCATATACCTGCTTCGTCGCCTCCAGCAATATCGCCCCCGCCCCGAGCCGCCCCCCCATCCTCGGCCCCCATGTCTCCCAGAACGGGGCGGATTTCAGCCAAAACCGTCTCTGGCTCGGCGGGGCATATAGCGCCATCACATGGCGCTCGGCCTGAAAGCGGTGCAGGCGCAAATAGCCCTCAAGCTGCCCCACCGAATAAGGCCGCCCATAGCCAAAAGGCGTGCCGTCAGAGCGCGCCCACAGCCCAGAGCGATTGGGCACGATAAACACCACCTTGCCGCCGGGCGCCAGCACCCGCCAGATTTCCGCAAGCAATGCATCGGGCTGCTCGCAGGTCTCCAAGCCATGCGCCACCACGATCCGCTCAAGGCTGCCCGCCGCGATCGGCCAAGCCACCTCCTCGACCAGCGCCGTCAGGTTGGCCTCGCCCGCGGGCCAGTGCATCACGCCTTGTTGTCCGGGCATCAGGCCCAGCACCCGCTGCGCCTCTCCCAAAAAGGGCCGCAAAACCGGCACGGCAAAGCCAAAACCGGCCACATCCATGCCCTTTACATCCGGCCACAAGCTGCGCATCGCCCCTTGCAAGCCGCTCTGCGCCGAGCGCCCCAGCCTGGTGCGGTAATAAAAGCTTCGAAGATCTATCACATCAAGATGCATGGCGCGGGTTCCTTTCGGCCAGCCTAGCCCGCGATTCTCTGTCTTGCAACATTTCGGCGATGGGCAAAAAAAAGGCCCGCATCTCTGCGGGCCTTTTCCTTTAATTAATCCGCTGCAACAGCGCATCCACGCTGGCCTTGGCATCGCCATAAAACATCCGTGTGTTTTCCTTGAAAAACAGCGGGTTTTCAA
>JALSHK010000329.1 GCA_026982275.1 Paracoccaceae bacterium
GTGTAACTATCCGTAAAGGGCGGGTTTCGGGCAGGTAATCACGAAACCCCGCAGATCACAAGCCGAGCGCGAAGGGGACGCCGAATTTGGAAGCGGATAGGCAAAAGCCCGATGGGCGGCTGGTATTCTGGGCGGTTTATGGCGCGGTGATATTGGCGCTGTTGCGCCAAGTGCCGAGCGCCGAGAGCCTTTCGGCCCTGATGTTCAACGATGATATCATGCGGCTGGTAGAGGTGCGGGACTGGCTGGGCGGGCAGGGCTGGGGCGATCTGATGCAATATCGTATGGGCGTGGATGGCACGCTAATGCACTGGTCGCGGCTGGTGGATGCGCCGATTGCGGGGATTATTTGGCTGGCGGGGCGGATTTTGCCCGCAAGCGGGGCCGAGGCGGTGGCCATGGTGCTATGGCCCTTGGCGCTGGCGGGGGCTTTTCTCGCCGCGATGCGCGCGGGCGGGCGGGCGCTGGGCGGGCCGGTGGCGGGGAATTTTGCGCTGCTGCTCGGGGCGCTGGCGATGCTGGCGACGCAGAAATTCGACGCCGGATCACTGGATCATCATAATGTGCAATTGCTGGCGGTTGTGCTGGCCACGGGGGCTTTGATGCGGGCGGAGCCGAGCCTGAAATCCGGCGCGCTGGCGGGGCTGGCGGGGGCGGTCAGCCTTGCGGTGGGCCTGGAGGCTATTCTTTTTGTCGCGGTAATGGCGCTTTATGTGGCGCTGAAATGGGCGGTTTCTGGCAGCCGGAACGAGGCACTGGGCTTCTCGGCGGCCTTTGCGCTGGGCTTGGCGGGGTTGTATATCGGCTTGCGCCCCGATTTTTCGGCCACCGCCTTTCGCTGTGATGCCTTTGGCGCGGATCTGGCGGGGATCGGGATTATTGGTGCGGGCGGGCTATGGTTATTGGCGCGCGCGGCTGGCGGGCGCGGGGTGTGGCTGCGGCTTTTGCTGGTGGCGGGCTTGGGCGCGGCGGTGCTGGGCTATGCCTATTTCCTGGCACCGGCCTGCTTGGCCAATCCGCTGGACCAGCTTTCTCCCGATGTGGCGCGCTTGTGGCTCGGGCAGGTGGAAGAGGCGCAAAGCCTGTGGACTTATGTGCGCCTGAACGGGGGCGCAAATGCCGGATTGCTGCTTTCGCCGCTAATCGCGATGGGGGTGGCGGCATGGCTGGCTTTTGATCGCAAGCTGGCGGCGCGGGCCTTGCTGTTATTGGCGCTGGTGGCGGTGGGCTATGGCATGACGCTGTATCAAAACCGCGGCATGAGCTTTTTGATGGTGCTGATGGTGCTGCCGGTTTCGGCCATGCTGGCGCGGCATTATCTGGCCTATAAGGCGGGCGCGCAGGCGGCGGGGCTGGGGGTTTTGGCGCTGATGCTATTGGCCATTCCCGACGTGCCGACCTTGGCCTATATGGCAGCTCAAAAGGATGAGCCAATGCAGGCGCGGACGCAGGCCTTGGCACAAAGCGGGGCAAGCTGCACCCTTCCTTCGGCATTTGCGCCGCTGGCGGGGCTGCCTGCGGGCATGGTGGCGAGCAGCGCGGATCTGGGGGCGGGGCTGCTGGCCTATACCCCGCACCGCGTGTTGAACGCCAATTTCCATCGCAATCAGGCGGGCTTGCAGGCCGGGATCGATCTGGCGCGCGCGCCGCTTTCCGGGCTGCCGGAGCGGCTGGCGGCGCTGGGCGTGGATTATCTGGTGTTTTGCCCTAGCGATCCGTGGTTGCTTTCGCTGGCACCGGAGGGGATCTGGGCGCGGCTATATGAGGGGGATCCGCCGCCATATTTAACGCCGGTTTTGGCGGGCGGGCTGGTTGTTTATCAATTTACCTATGCAAAGGAGCCGTGAAATGGCGAGTTTATCCCTTCCGATCATGGTGTGGATCGGGCTGATTTTAACGCCGGTCGCCATTGCGGTTGGCCAGATCCTGTTCAAGATCGCCAGCGGGCGGATCGAGCGGTTTGATCTGCAGACCATTCTGGGGCTGGCGCTGGATCC
>JALSHK010000330.1 GCA_026982275.1 Paracoccaceae bacterium
ATTCGGCTGGCCCCTTCGGTGGGGTTGTCGGAGCCATGGCGGCTGTTGCAGGTAAAATCAGCCGAGGCCCGCGCCAAAACGCTGGCGAATTTCGAAGCGGCGAATGAAAAGGCGCTGGCGGGCTATTCGGGCGAGCGGGCGCAGATATATGCCGGGCTGAAGCTGAGCGGCATGCGCGATGCGCCGGTGCAGCTGGCGATTTTTTGTGATGACGGCACCGATAAAGGCGCGGGGCTGGGCGCGGGCACCATGCCCGAGGCGCGGCGCTATTCGGTGGTGTCGGCGGTGATGAACCTTTGGCTGATGGCGCGGGCGCACGGGCTGGGGGTGGGCTGGGTGTCGATCATTGATCCGGCGCAGATGGCCAGGGATCTGGACGCGCCGGATAGCTGGGCCCTGGTGGCTTATCTTTGCATTGGTTATCCGGTGCAAACCAGCCAGACACCGGAACTGGAAAAGGCCAGGTGGGAAAAGCGGAACCCGCTATTGGCAGAAGTCGAGGAACGATAGATGGACGAGAAGCTGATTTGTGTGGGTGCGGTTATGGGCGCGTTCGGGGTGCGCGGCGAGGTGCGGTTGAAAAGCTTTTGTGCCGAGCCTTCGGCGATCGAGACCTACAGCCCGCTAATGACGGAATCCGGTGAAAGCTACGAGGTGAAGCTGGTGCGCTCGGTCAAGGGAGGTTTTGGGGCGCGGCTTTCGGGCATTGTCGATAAGGAGGCGGCGGATGCGATGCGCGGCACCCGGCTTTATGCGCGGCGCGAGGATCTTCCGCATTTACCCGATGATGAATACTATCATTCCGATCTGATCGGGCTGGAGGTGCTGGATACCGGCGGCGCAAGGCTTGGCAAGGTGACTGCCGTGCTGGAATTCGGCGCAGGCGATATTCTTGAAATCAATGGCAAAGGCCTGAAAGAAGCAGCGCTGCTCCCCTTTACCCTTGTCAATGTGCCGACGGTGGATCTTGTGGCCGGCAAAATCATCGCCGACCCGCCCGAAGGGTTATTTCCGGAAGCCGGGAACTGAAGCTCGCCGGAATACCGGAGGGCCACTTCATGCTATGACATATTACGGGCGAGGATCAAATAGCGGACCAACACCATGGGGGACGATATCATAGCCCCGGCGCTCCAGTATCAGGCAATCCCGCCCCTGGTTCAGGGCAAAATCATGCCCGTGTTTCATCCCCTGGACCAGAATCGCTGTCGCCATCGCATCGGCGGTCATGCAATCCGCCGCCACAACAGTGACCGAGGCGATTCCGGGCAATACCGGCCCGCCTTTTTTCCTGTCCATTGTATGGGAAAGCCGCGCCTGCCCGATCTGCACCCAGTGCCGGTAATCCCCCGAGGTGGCAACGGCGGCGTCTTGTAATTCTAGCATGGAAAACGGTTGGCGGTCGGAATAATCCGGCTTTTCTATTGCCACGGCCCAGGGTTTGCCTGCGGGCAGGGTCTGTCTATTGTGCAGGTCATTGCCGATGGCTCAAGAAGCAAGTTCGAAATCAACTCTCCAGCGACAAACCGCATAGATGGATTCGAAGTCATTCTCTATCCTGCCAGATTCTCATGGTCTTGCTTTTGGTCGCGGCCGAACCGGATTGCTTCGGTAGCGGGTATTGGCAGATTTACAGTGCCGGAGATTCACGATGTATTCCGAAATGAAGATAAAATAGCCATAGCGTGTCGTTTCGAGAATTGCGGTGCCGGATTTATCGAATAAACCGTCCGCCCTGCGCCGTGCAAAATTCAGGGCGGACGGTCGGACGGTTTGGAGGGCAAAAGCGAGATAAGCATTGCAATCAAAAGAATAAAATGGTGAGCCGGCCGGGATCCGAACCCGGGACCTACTGATTAAAAGTCTGACGGCCTGCTATTTCGCCAAGTATCGCCGAGTTGCATCAAGATACATTTCGGCTTGTAAAATAAGGCTATTACCCTATATTGAGTTGCACGGGGTTGCACTGCGTTGCTTCCCCCGCGCTCGCCAT
>JALSHK010000331.1 GCA_026982275.1 Paracoccaceae bacterium
TTGGTAACACCGCCAAACAGGTCTTCGGCCAGCTTTGCATGCTCATAAGCCCCCATCACGAGCATACCGACCCCTGTTTCTTTTGCTGTTTTCAAAATGGTTTTGGCGATTTTCCGTGAATTCCGGGTCAGGATATTTACTGAAAACCCGTGGCGCTCCAGATGGGTGCGGGCGGGGGCGGCTGTTTTGGCGGGTTTTTCGCCTTTGCCAATACTCAACACCATAATTTCAGTCGCGTCGCCAAGTAGCTTGATCGCATCTCCCATCGCCCTTGATGCCGCCCGCTTGCCATCCCAGGCCAGCAAAACCCGCTCACTGAATTCAGCCGCATTATAGCCAAATGGCACCATCAGCACCGGCTTGCCACTATTGCGCGCGATCACATCGGCCTGGGCCTCCATATGCGGAAATTCGGGGTGTTTCTCGGGCGCGCCCATGACCACAAGATCATAGCCAAGCGCGACCTCCATCAAGCCCTCATTGGGATCGGCTTCTACATCCAGAAAATGCACCCGCCCGGGGGGGAGGGCGGCCGCAGCTTCCATAAAGGCCGTGCGGGTCTGGCGGCGATGCTCCCGATCTGCCTCCAGCAGCTGGTCCATCGCCGATTGTGGCACATGCCCGCCATAGCTATAGAGCATATAGGGAATACCATGGGCCAGAATACCGGTGATATGGGCGTTATACCGGTCGGCAAGAATCAGCGCGGTATTGAGTGCGCTCTGGGTTTGCGGGCTGCCATTATAGGATACCAGAATATTCTTGAGTGCCATTTTCCGTCCTCCACAGAGATTGAAATATGGCGTAATTCTAGCGTAATGCAGCCATGGTTGCCTTGATCCAGATCAGCGCGTCAGGGTCATCCGGCGGCCTTCGATCTCGATCTTTCGATAAAGGCCAAGATAGCGCATGCCCAAAAGCGAGGTCTCCAGCTCCCCGCCATTGACGCTGGCATTTATATTGCGGTCGGTATAGCGGCCAAGGGTCAGGCTATCCAGCTTCACGCGTGCGGTTTGCACGATGCCGTTTGCCGTGGTGGCCTGCCCCGAAAACACCAGATCTTCGGTTCGAAATCCGAGGCGGGCGGCGTCGGCTTCGCTCAGCACGATATCGGTAGCGCCGGTATCAATCACAAATTCCATCTTTTGACCATTTACCAGCAATTCCGCATAGAAATGCCCGTCTCGTGCGCGCAAAAAGCTGATTGTGCCGCGCTCGGAAAGGATCGGGCGTTCGGGGTAGAGAGAGGCTTCGATCCGGTCTCGCAGGCTATAGGCCCCGACCATGCCGACGATAATAAGCCCCCAGATGGCGATTTGCTGCAAGGAACGGTTGATCTGGCTGCGGTTGGAAATCAGCATCGAGCCGCCAACAACCAGCAGCAGCAAAATTAGATAGGCCATTACCGCCTGATCATCTCCGGACAGGTCCTGCATCTAGCCCATGATCCCTATATCCCGAATGCCGTCAATCACAAATTGCACCGAAAGCGCGGCGAGAAACATGCCAAAAAGGCGGGTGATCAGATTTATCCCCGTTTGACCAAGCAGCCGCTCGATCAGGTTTCCGGCCAGAAACATGATGAAAACCAGCAGTAAAACCAAAGTCATAACGCCAAAAACCATGGCTTGGCCGGCAACGCTATCGTTATTTTGCCCCATGAGCAGGATCATGGTTGTCATCGCGCCCGGGCCAGCGATCAGCGGCATGGCCAAGGGGAAAACCGACGGGTCCGGCGCAGGCTCGGCCTGATTTTCCCGCCGCTGGGTGCGCTTTTCAAAAAGCATCTCGATGGCGGTGAGGAACAAGAGCAGCCCGCCCGAAATACGAAAGGCCGGCATGCTGATGCCGATCACCGATAGCACGCTTTCGCCCGCGAACCCGAAAATCGCCAATATACCAAAGCCCACAAGGCAGGCGCGAATGGCAATGCCGCGGCGCTGTGCTTTGGTATTGCCTTGGGTGACGGCGACAAAAAGCGGCGCCAGCCCGA
>JALSHK010000332.1 GCA_026982275.1 Paracoccaceae bacterium
GCTTGAAAGCGAAAAATCAAAAATGGCGGCGCTATCCCAATACGCTGATTCTGGAAAACCGCTGGCAGGCACAGCGGCACGGGGTGACGGGCGATCTGATCGATTGGGGGCGCGGCGAAATGGTGGGCTTTGCCAGCTTGGCCGAGGAGCTGGTGGCGCTGGTTTCGGAGGAAGCGGCGGCGCTTGGCAGCCTGAAAGAGCTGCGATATTTGAATGTAATTGCGAAAAACGGGCCCTCTGCTGTGCGCCAGCGGCGGGTGCATCGGGCGGCGATGCAAAGAGGGGAAAGCCACGAGGGCGCGATGAAAGCCGTAGTGGCCTATCTGGTGGAGGGTTTTGCCAGCGAAAATGGTCCGACTCCGAGCAAAAAAGACGAGGCGTAATCCCAGAGGACAAGGGTGTCGAAGGCTGCGATATTCCTGATTTCGCCAATGGCCAGTTTACGTGCGCCCGAGATTTCAGGGTAAGGAAAGCGGCCGGGTGGTGCCAGAGGGCCCAATCGTGCTGCCTTTACCATATGGCGAAGGGTTTGATCTGCGCTGGATCGTGGCAAGCCTGACATCAGGGCAAAGCCCGGCTCGGCGGCACCGTCAAACAGAAAATCATCACTGGTAGAGAGGAAATAAGCTTCTTTATGCCGTTCCAGCATAAAGCTGCCCCGCAAAATATGGCCGCCGCGCCCGGAAAAATGACCTGTGGCTAATATCATATTTACGACTTTCATCATATGCGCTTCATCCGCCAGGCCGATGAAAGGCGGGCAAAACCACGCGCGGTGGACAGGGGCCGAATGACAGGCTGGAATCAGCAAAAAATGCTGAATGTGATACAACATATCGAGCATAACATTGGAGCGCGAAACTATCGTGAAAATATTGCCGGTTTTGGCCGGCGTTACTACGAATACGTGATTAACCCGTGAAAACCTTGCCAAAGTAGTTGCCGGATGATCGGCAGAATCGTCGGTGGCGTGAAATGCTTGGCTCCGGTCCGGATGGCTGGCAGGAAAGAAAAACATCTGGAATTTTCATAGGCTTCCCGCTCCAGTCGCGCCCGGGTTTCGGGGCAATCCTGAGGTTGACTACATAATTGCGAAATCAGCCACGGTATGTTAGGTGTAATCCTGGGTTGGCGAGGTCAAATGTCGGGTTCGAAAGTAAATTTACAGTTGTTCGGGATGTTGACCGTTACCTCGCGCTGCGGGGAAGACATTACCCCGAGCAGTGCAAAAGCCTGTGGCCTTCTGGCCCTGCTGGCCACGTCTCCCGGTATGCGCCGCCCGCGCCGCTGGCTGGAAGACAGGCTATGGAGTGATCGCGGGCCGGCTCAGGCCAGCGCCAGTATGCGCCAAACCCTCAGCCAGCTTCGCCGCACCTTCAAAAACCATGGGGATATAATCCGGATTGATCGAAAATCGGTCTGTCTAAACCCGGATATGCTGGACACGGATTTGGATAATCCGAGACATACGCGCGGGCGGCAATTTCTGGAAGGAATGGATATCCGGGATCCGGAATTTGAAAGCTGGCTGCGAGAACGGCGCCAGTATTTCGAGGCCCGGCCGGGCGCATCGCTATCACAAGCCGCGACGGGCGGGCGCCTGACGGTGCGCTGTCGGTCGGAGGGGGCAGGCTCGGAAATGTCGCGGTTTCTGGCCGATGTTTCTTCGGTGCAGCTGGCGCAAAATATCTGTGAGCAAACCGGCGGGCATTGTCTGGTTGGCTCGGATCAGGCGGAATTGGCCGAAGAAGTGGATGTCGAGGTATTTTGCCGGGTGATAGAACATGCCCACAGCCGTTCGGTGGCGCTCAAGGTCTATCTGGCGCGAACGGGGCTGGTGTTGCATGCCAAAACTTTCGAGCTGGGATATCCGGCCATAGATTACCTGAGCAGCGATGCTTTGGCCCGGGCGATATTCGATTCTTCCGAAAGGGTATTGCGAATACTACACAAATATCAGGATTATCTCGGGGTGGAACAGACCGGATTCGCC
>JALSHK010000333.1 GCA_026982275.1 Paracoccaceae bacterium
TGGCTTGAAGAGGCGCCGGGCGTGGTGATCTCTTCGGTATTGGTGCGCATGGAAACCGAGGATTTCGCCGAGGCGTCCATGCCCACGCTCAGCCGGAAACTGGCGAAATACTTTGTGCCGGAAAGCCTGACCATGTCTTATGTGGTGGACCGCGAGGTGGTGGTGGCCAGCGATTTTCGCATAGATGAAAACGGCCATGTGCGCTTTGCGATTGTGGCCAATAAGGGCGTGAGCCAGCGCCGGCTGGGGCGCATTGCCCAGCGCCTGCTGGAAACCGAAACCTATATGAATGCCTCCATGCTCGGCTTTCCGGTGGCGCGGATGGTGGCGGATGAAACCGATGAAATGCAAGACGAGCTGGCCTCGATTTATGACCGCCTCTCCGAGGATAAAAGCAAGGATTCCGCCACTTTGGAAGACCTGCTCGGCCTTGCGGGGCGGATCGAGAATCTGGCCGCGCGCACCGCGTTCCGCTTTGGTGCCACGGCGGCCTATGCCAAGCTGGTGCAGCAGCGCATCCAGCTATTGCGCGAAGAGCGGTTTGACGGGCGGCAGATGATTTCGGAATTCATGATGCGACGCTACGAGCCGGCCATGCGCACCTGCCTTTCGGCCAAGGCGCGGCTGGAGGACCTGTCAGAGCGCACCGAGCGCGCTGCCGACCTGCTGCGCACAAGGGTGGATGTGGAAAATGCCGAGCAAAACAAGCTGGTGCTAAAGCGCATGGACCAGCGCGCGGGGCTGCAATTGCGGCTGCAAGAAACCGTGGAGGGGCTTTCGGTGGTGGCGATCAGCTATTATGCGGTGTCGCTTATGGGCTATCTGCTGGCCCCGCTCGCGCCGATGCTGGGGCTGGAAAAATACCAGCTGGTGGCCGCGCTCACCCTGCCGGTGGTGCTGGCGGCATGGCTGATCGGCAAGCGGGTGCGCAAAAAGCTGAAATAGTCGCAGGGCAGCATTTCCTCCCCGCGCGGCTTGCGCTCGGGGTTTGAGGGGCGTATAGGGCGTGCGTGCCGGGTTATCCGGCAGAAGTCACCGCTGACCTTCTATAAAAATACGGGATAAAATGATGAATCGTGGATTGATATTTGGCATTCTCGCCATGGCTACCATCGTGGTGGCCAGCAATATACTGGTGCAATTCCTGCTCGGGGATTGGCTGACATGGGGGGCCTTCACCTACCCTTTCGCCTTTCTGGTAACGGATTTGATGAACCGCACCTACGGGGTGCGCCAAGCCCGCAAGGTGGTTTTTTTCGGCTTTTTGATCGGGGTGGCCTGCTCGCTGATCGGCACCCAGATCATTCTGGAATATGGCCCCGCGGTAAGCCTGCGCATCGCTTTGGCTTCGGGCACCGGATTTTTGCTGGCGCAGATGACCGATGTTCTGGTGTTTGACCGGTTGCGCAAAGGCAGCTGGTGGCGCGCGCCGCTGGTCAGCTCGTTTATCGGCTCCTCGCTGGATACGGCGCTGTTTTTCAGCATCGCTTTTGCCGGCGCGCTTATATTCCTTGATCCGAGCCAGCCCAATAGCTGGGCGCGCGAGGTGATCCCGATATTTGGCATCGGGCCGCAAGCGCCGCTTTGGGTCAGCCTTGCGCTGGCGGATTTTGCGGTAAAGATGAGCCTCGCGCTGGTGGCGCTGGGGCCGTATCGGCTGGTAACAAGCCGGATCACACCGGCACGCGCATAATTTATTTGCCTTTAGGGCATTTGGCGCTAAGCTCTCCAGATCTGAAACTTTGGAAAGGAGGTGCCGATGTCTATTGGGATATTGGAGAATAGGGTGAAGGCAGTGCGAGAGATAAAAATCTGATCGCGGATTGCTTTCTTGCCCCCTCCAAGCTCGAGTTCGGGTCGCCATGATTGATCGTGGCGGCCCTTTCCATTATAGAGGCCGCTCAGCCAGCGGAGCCAGCCATGTATGATCTTACCCTAATTCGCCACGGACAGGCCCAGACCGGCGCCACCACCGAAGCGAGCTA
>JALSHK010000334.1 GCA_026982275.1 Paracoccaceae bacterium
CTCCGGCAAGGGGGTGGTGGCGCGCAGGCCGGCAAAGGGCGCGGTGGCGTGGGGGATGTTGGTAGCGGCCACAAAATGCTGCTGAAAGGCCGGCTCGATTGCGGTTTCGATTTTTTCGATCTCGCCTACAGTGGCTTCGATCTCGGCGCGCGCGGCCAGATTGAGCAGTGCAATGCGCGCCCCCGTGCCTGCCGCATTGCCTGCCGAGGTTACCTTTTCAACCGGGCAATCCGGGATCATCCCCAGCACCATCGCGTGCTTGGGCGAGATATGGGCGCCAAAGGCCCCCGCCAGCACCACGCGGTCCACCGCATCCACGTTGAGCTTGTCCATCAGCAGGCGCGCGCCGGCATAGAGCGCGGCCTTGGCCAGCTGGATAGCGCGGATATCGCCATTGGTGACGGTGATCTTCGGCCCGCCTTCGGGCGCGGCGATCACATAGGCATTGGTGCGCCCGTCAGTGATGCAGCGCGGGGTTCCGACCTGCGCTTCAGAGCCGATCAGGCCGGAGGCATCGACAATCCCTGCCATGCGCATCTCGGCAATGGCCTCGATAATGCCCGAGCCGCAAATGCCGGTAATGCCGGTTTTTAGCGCCGCATCCTCAAAGCCCGCCTCGTTGGACCACAGATCATTGCCCACCAGCTTGAACACAGGCTCTTTATCCGCGCCGATGCGGATATGCTCGATCGCGCCGGGCGCGGCGCGCTGGCCGCTGGAGATTTGCGCCCCTTCAAAGGCGGGGCCGGTGGGCGAGGAGCAGGCCAGAACGCGGTCTTTATTGCCCAGCAAAATCTCGGCATTGGTGCCGACATCAACGATCAACACAAGGTCTTCGGAAAGATTTGGGGCCTCGGATAGCGCCACCGCCGCCGCATCGGCCCCCACATGGCCCGCAATGCAGGGCAGGGTATAAAGCCGCGCTTCTTGGTGCATTTCCAGCCCCGCTTCATGGGCGGCAATATCAAGCGAGCTGGACAGCGCCAGCGCAAAAGGGGCCTGCCCCAGCTCCACCGGATCCAGCCCGAGGAAAAGGTGATGCATGATCGGATTGGCCACCAGCACCATTTCAAAAATATCCTCGCGCGCGAGGGTGGCGGAGGTTGCGATTTCCCCGATCAGGGTGTTGATCGCCTCGCGCACCACGCGGGTCATTTCCACATTACCGCCCGGATTCATCATCACATAGGAAACCCGGCTCATCAGGTCTTCGCCAAAGCGGATTTGCGGGTTCATCAGACCCGAGGAGGCCAGCACCTCGCCCGTCGTCAGATCGCATAAATGCCCCGCGATGGTGGTGGAGCCAAGGTCCACCGCCAGCCCGTAGAGCGGGCCTTCAAAATAGCCCGGCCAGATTTCCAGAATGCGCCCGCTGGGCACATGATAGGCGCAGGTGACCTGCCATTTCCCTTTGCGCAGCTTGTTTTGCAGCCCTGCCAGCACTGCCAGCGAGGCCGTGGCTTGCAGCTGCCATTGCGCCTCCAGCGCCGCTTGCAGGCGCTCGAAATCACCAGAGGGCTGGTGCATATCGGGCTGTTCCACCTCGACCAGCAGCAGGCGGATGGCGGGGTCAATCGTGATCTCGCGGGCTTCGGCCCGCTTGCGGATCACCTGCTTATGCACTTGGGATTCCGCGGGCACATCGATCACCACATCGCCCATCACCTTGGCTTGGCAGCCCAGCCGACGCCCCTTTGGCAACCCGCGAATATCGTCATAGCGCGCCTCGACGCTATTCCATTCGCTCAGCGCTTCGGGCTTTGATTCAATACCGAATTTGGAGAAATCGCCAAAGGAGGGCGTGATCTGGCATTTCGAGCAAATCCCGCGCCCGCCGCAGACCGAATCCAGATCGACGCCAAGCTCGCGGGCGGCATCAAGGATTGCGGTGCCCTTGGCAAAATGCCCGCGCTTGCCCGAAGGGGTGAAAATCACCAATGGTTCTTGATCGCTCATGTGCGGGCCTGCCTTATAATCCAGAATTC
>JALSHK010000335.1 GCA_026982275.1 Paracoccaceae bacterium
AGGCCGCCGCCGCTGAAGCTGCTGCCGCCGAGCAAGCCGCCGCCGAGGCTGCCGCTGCTGCCGAAGCCGAAGCGCAGGCCGCTGCGGAGGCCGCCGCCGCTGAAGCCGCTGCTGCTGCCGAAGCCGAAGCGCAGGCCGCCGCTGAAGCTGCTGCCGCAATGGAAAATATGCTGAGTGATGCCGATAAGCGCCTTTGCGAGCTTATGGCAATTCCAATGCGCGCCGGTGGTGAGCTGATCGAGTGCGGTAATTAGAAGCGTGGCGGGCTGAAGCCCGCCCTACACTTTTTATTCAAGCCTCGCCTTTTGGCGGGGCTTTTTTGTGGCGGGTGGCGGGTTGAAACACCCGCCCTGCGATTATTCGCGCAGGTCGGGCGGGGTGGCCTCTAGCGTCAAGGCTTCCACCGCCTCGTCAATACCCAGCACCTTCGAGCCTTTTTCACCAAGGCGGCGCATGGAAACGCTCTGCTCTTCCACTTCGCGCATGCCCACCGCCAGGATCACCGGCACTTTGCCCAAGCTATGCTCGCGCACTTTGTAATTGATTTTTTCATTACGCACATCGGCCTCGGCCCGCAGCCCCTTGGCCTTTAGCCGCGCCACCACCTCATGCACCCATTCATCGGCATCCGACACAATCGCCGCCACCACGATCTGGCGCGGGGCCAGCCAGAGCGGGAATTTTCCGGCATAATTCTCGATCAGAATCCCGAGGAAACGCTCAAAGCTGCCCAGCGTGGCGCGGTGCAGCATTACCGGCGTGTGTTTCTGGCCGTCTTCGCCGATATATTCCGCGTTCAGCCGCCCGGGCAGCACAAAATCGGCCTGAAGCGTGCCGAGCTGCCATTCGCGGCCAATGGCATCGGTGAGCTTGAAATCCAGCTTGGGACCATAAAACGCGCCCTCGCCGGGATCTGTCTCGTAAGGGTGGCCCAGAGCCTTGATCGCGCCTTCCAGCGCCGCTTCGGCGCGGTCCCAGACCGCATCCGATCCGGCGCGCACCTCGGGGCGGGTGGAGAATTTGATCTGGAAATCGGCAAAACCCAGATCCTTGTAAACCCGTGTCAGCAGCTTGATGAATTTTTCGGTCTCGGAGGCAATCTGCGCCTCGGTGCAGAAAATATGCGCGTCATCCTGGGTAAAGCCGCGCACCCGCATCAGCCCGTGCATGGAACCACTGCTCTCATAGCGATGGCAGGAGCCGAATTCGGCCAAGCGCAGGGGCAGATCACGATAACTTTTCAGGCCCTGATTATAGACCTGCACATGGCAGGGGCAGTTCATCGGTTTCAACGCATTGGTGCGTTTTTCATTGGCGTGCTCGTCATCGATCTCGGTGGTAAACATATTCTCGCGGTATTTATCCCAATGCCCGGAGGCCTCCCAGAGCTTGCGGTCCACCACCATCGGGGTGTTGATTTCCAGATAGCCGTCATCCCTTTGCCGGCGGCGCATATAGTCTTGCAAAATGCGGTAAAGCTCCCAGCCATTGGGGTGCCAGAACACCATGCCGGGGGCTTCCTCTTGCAAATGAAACAGGTCCATCTCCTTGCCAAGGCGGCGGTGATCGCGCTTTTCGGCCTCTTCCAGCATATGCAGATGCGCCTTCAGATCGGCCTTGGTGCGAAAGCCCACACCATAAATCCGCTGGAGCATTTTATTATCGCTATCGCCGCGCCAATAGGCACCGGCCACCGACATCAGCTTGAATGAATCGCCGGGCACTTGGCCGGTATGGGCCAAATGCGGGCCGCGGCATAGGTCTTGCCAATCGCCATGCCAATACATCCGCAGGTCTTCATTGCCCGGGATGCTCTCGATCAGCTCTACCTTGTATGGCTCGTTATTATCCTTGTAAAACTGGATGGCGCGGGCGCGCTCCCAGACCTCGGTGCGCACCGGTTCGCGCTTGTTGATGATCTCGCGCATTTTCTTTTCGATGGTTTTCAGGTCATCTTCGGTAAAAGGCTCGTC
>JALSHK010000336.1 GCA_026982275.1 Paracoccaceae bacterium
CCTTCGCGTGGCCTGATCGGCTATCATGGGCAATTCCTCACCGATACCCGTGGCACGGGTGTTATCAACCGGGTATTTCATGATTGGGCCCCCTTCAAGGGAAAGATCGAAGGCCGCCGTGCGGGGGTGCTGATATCTATGGAGGATGGCCAGTCGGTGCCTTATGCGATTTTCAACCTTGAGGATCGCGGCAAATTCTTTATCGGTGCGCAGGAGCAGGTGTATCAGGGCATGATTATTGGCGAGCATAATCGGCCAAATGACCTGGAAGTCAATCCTCTGAAAGGTAAAAAACTGAGCAACGTGCGCGCGAGCGGCAAGGATGATGCGGTAACGCTGACGACGCCTGTGCGCATGAGTCTCGAAGAGGCGATTGCCTATATCGATAATGACGAGCTGGTGGAGGTGACGCCGAACAGCATCCGTATGCGTAAGCGCCATCTTGATCCCAACGAGCGCAAGCGCGCGGCCAAGACCATCGAAGGATAGTGATTCGCAAAGCTGTCCAGTGGGATTTGCAAAATGCAAAACACGCCCAGATTGCAATGCGCGCTGACTTGCTTTTTGCAACAGCCTGCGGGTCGAGCTGAGCCGCGCTTGCTGTATGTATGGGTTTTTCCCAACAATATTAACCGGTTACCCGATTGGCTGCTTTCTGCTTGCGCAGCGTGATTTTTTCGTGATTTTAGTATGAAAATGGCATATTATCGTATGCAGTTAACCTTATCGGAGTCATTTGAAATGAAACACCCTGTAGATGTGCATGTGGGAAAGCGCGTTCGGCACCGCCGCTGGATGGTAGGTATGACCCAGCAGCAGCTTGGTGAGGCCGTAGGCATTAAGTTCCAGCAAATCCAGAAATACGAAACCGGCATGAACCGTGTGAGCGCTTCTCGCCTTTGGGATATTGCCCGGGCGCTGGATGTGGATGTGCGCTTTTTCTTTGAAGGTATCGAGGAAGGCGTAACCGATGCGGCACCAAAAGAGGCGGTAACAACAACCGGCAAAAAGATGCAGGGGGATCTGCTGGCCGATAAAGAGGCGCTTGAACTGGTGCGCTCCTATTATGCCATCCCCGAAAACCAGCGCCGCAAGCTGTTTGATCTGGCCCGTGTGCTGAGCGATGTCGCATAGGCGGAGCGGTTGATAGGCGTTGCGCCGCATTGACCCAGGGCCCGAAATATGAAACCTCTGCCCCAAACAGGCGGAGGTTTTTTTATGCAGTTTAGCCCATCCCTAAAACAGGCCTTGCAGGCCGTTGCCGAGGAAATGGCCGAGGCGGCGCGTGTGGTGACGCTGAAATATTTTCGCCAACCGGCTTTGGCGGTGGATAATAAAGAGGCGGGGGGCTTTGATCCGGTCACCATCGCGGATCGCGAGGCCGAGCAGGCGATGCGCGCTGTGCTGGCCAAGCGCCGGCCTGATGATGCCATCTTTGGCGAGGAATTCGGCAAAACCCCCGGCACGAGCGGGTTGACATGGGTGCTGGACCCGATTGACGGCACCCGCGCCTTTATCAGCGGCGCGCCCACATGGGGGGTGCTGATCGGGCTGGACGGGGGGCAGGGACCGGTGCTGGGGGTGATCGATCAGCCTTTTACCGGCGAGCGTTTCATCGGGGGGTTCGGTGCGGCTAGCTGGCAGCGGGGAGATGCGAAAAACGCCTTGAAGGTGCGGGCCTGCGAAAGGTTGTCAAATGCGGTTCTGATGACAACTTTTCCCGAGATCGGCACCAAGGCGGAAGGTGACAGCTTCAAGGCGGTATCGGCTGAATGCAGGCTGACGCGATACGGCATTGATTGCTATGCCTATGCGCTGCTGGCGATGGGGCAGATCGATCTGGTGATCGAGGCGGGGCTGAATGCCTATGATGTGCAGGGGCCGATCGGCGTGGTGCAGGGCGCGGGCGGGATCGTGACCAACTGGCAAGGCGGGCCGGCGCATGAGGGCGGACAGATCATC
>JALSHK010000337.1 GCA_026982275.1 Paracoccaceae bacterium
GATTTTCCGCTGGGCGGCGAGGAGGACCGCTGCCGCTATGCGCTGGAGCAGGCGGGCAAGGGCAAAAACGTGGCGCTGATCTGCTCGGGTGATGCGGGGATCTATGCCATGGGTGCGCTGGTTTACGAGTTGCTGGATCGGGGGCCGGAGGCGATGGGGGTGTCTGATGCTGCCAAGCGGGTCGAGGTGGTTTCCACCCCCGGGGTTTCGGCGCTTCAGGGCGCGGCGGCGCGGGCGGGCGCGCCTTTGGGGCATGATTTTTGTGCGATTTCATTGAGCGACCTTTTGACCCCGCGTGAAGATATCCTGAAGCGTTTGAAAGCGGCGGCGGAGGGGGATTTTGTGATTGCGTTTTACAATCCGGTGTCCAAGCGGCGGCGGACGCTATTGGCCGAGGCGCGAGATATTTTGCTGCGGCATCGGCCTGCGGAAACGCCGGTAATGCTGGCCAGCAACCTTGGGCGGCCTTCGGAAGCCGTGCGCTATGTGCGGCTGGATGAGCTGAGGGTGGATGATGTGGATATGTTGACGGTCGTGCTGGTGGGGTCCAGCCACTCGAAGCTGGCGATGCTGGGGGAAGGGGCGCGGATGTATACGCCGCGGGGCTATGCGCGCAAAATTGATGGGGATTTGAGCTGATGTGGCGGGATTTTGAGTATTTAGGCAGAAAAGAAGACAAGATATGGTAGTGCATTTTATCGGCGCGGGGCCGGGGGATCCGGATTTGATTACCCTCAAGGGGCGGCGGCTGATCGAGGCTTGTCCGGTGTGCCTATATGCCGGATCTTTGGTGCCCGAAGCCGTGGTGGCTTGTGCGCCTTTTGGCGCGCGGGTGCTGGATACTGCGCCGATGACGCTGGATGATACCCATGCCGAGATCGTGGCGGCGCATGGGCGGGGGGAGGATGTGGCGCGGGTGCATTCGGGGGATCCGGCGCTTTATGGCGCGATTGCAGAGCAGATCCGGCGCTTGAAGGCGGCAGGCATTCCCTATGATATTACGCCCGGGGTATCGGCCTATAGCGCGGCGGCGGCGGCGATGGGGCAGGAGCTGACCATCCCGGAAGTGGCGCAGAGCATTGTGCTGACGCGGATGTCGATGAAATCAACCGATATGCCGGCTGGCGAAACGCTGGAGAATTTTGGCCGCACGGGGGCGACGATGGTGATCCATCTGGCGATCCGGAACCTGCGGGAAATAAGGCGGCAGCTGGCACCGCATTATGGCGATGATTGCGCCGTGGTGGTGGCTTATCGCGTGGGCTGGCCCGACGAGAAGATCATTCGCGGCACGCTTTCGACCATTCACAAGCTGGTGCGGGACGAGAAAATCACCCGCACGGCGATGGTGTTTATCGGGCCTGCGCTGGACGCGGCAGAGGACTTCAAGGATTCAGCGCTTTATGATCCGGCAATTCCGCATGTGCTGCGGCCCAAGGTGAAGCTATGAGCGATTTTCCTGAAGGCGAGGTGTGGCTGGTGGGGGCTGGCCCCGGGGATGCGGGGCTTTTGACGCTGCACGCGGTGGAGGCTTTGAAGCAGGCGGATATTGTGGTGCATGACGCGCTGGTGAGCGCGGCAGTGCTGGAATATGCAGCGGGGGCGGAGCTGGTGTTTTTGGGCAAGCGCGGCGGGTTACCCTCGATCAAGCAGCCCGAGATCAATGCGCGGCTGGTGGCGGAAGCCAAGGCTGGCAAGCGGGTGGTGCGGCTGAAAGGCGGGGATCCGTTTATGTTTGGCCGCGGGGCGGAGGAGGTTTTGGCGCTGGTGGCGGCGGGGGTGAAATTCCGTGTGATCCCGGGGATTACGGCGGGGATTGGCGGGCTGGCTTATGCCGGTATTCCGGTGACCTCGCGCGGGGTGAATTCCAGCGTTGTTTTTCTGACGGGGCATGATCATACCGGGCTTTCGCCCGAGGGGATCGACTGGGCCGCTATGGGGCGCGCGGCGGGGATGATTG
>JALSHK010000338.1 GCA_026982275.1 Paracoccaceae bacterium
TGGCGGTATCGATCCCGATGATCCGCTGGCGCAGGCCGAGATATTTGGCCCCGTGCAGGCGATTATTCCGTTTGAGGACGAGGCGGAGGCGCTGAAAATCGCCAATGGCACGGCTTACGGGCTGGTCGCCTCTGTCTGGACGCGGGACGGGGCGCGGCAGATGCGGCTGGCCAAGGCATTGCGGGCGGGGCAGGTATTTATTAATAATTACGGCGCGGGGGGCGGGGTGGAGCTGCCTTTTGGCGGGGTCGGAAAATCGGGCCACGGGCGCGAAAAGGGCTTTGAGGCGCTTTACGGTTTCTCTACGCTGAAAACCGTGGCGGCGCATCATGGCTAGCGCATGAGGCTTGGCATTCCTGAGGCCCGAATTCAGGCCGAAGGGCCGCTTTCCATATGGGCTTGCGGTATCGAGCCGGGTGCAGCCGGCTATATTCAGCCTATCCATTCTGCTGCCCTTGACCTTCCATAGACTAGAACCCCTATCTTTGGATGACCACGTTTTTAAGTTTGTAAAGGCGCGTATATTATTCATTAAATTGGGGAAATACCGATGTCTGACATATCCGAAATACCTGTTTCCAACGAAACCCGACGCGATTTTCTATATGTAGCGACCGCAACAACCGGTGCCGTGGCGCTCGGAGCGGCGGTGTGGCCGTTATTGGACCAGATGAACCCTTCTGCCGATGTCTTGTCTGCCGGAAAGATCGAGATTGACCTGTCTGGCGTTGAATCCGGTTCAAGAATAACACTGAAATGGCAGGGTCGCCCGATATTTATCGACCATCGCCCCGAAGCGCGGATTGCACTGGCAAAAGCGGATGATAACAATCCGGACCTGATAGACCCCGCCACCGATGCGGCGCGAACACAGCGGGCGGAATGGCTGGTGGTGATCGGGGTATGCACCCATCTGGGCTGCATTCCGCTGGGGCAGAAAGAAGGGGAGCCGGTGGGGCAATGGGAGGGCTGGTATTGCGCGTGTCATGGCTCGGTATACGATACGGCGGGCAGGGTTCGCCGCGGACCGGCACCGCGAAATCTTGACCTGCCGCCCTATAATTTCATATCGGATACTTTGCTGGGAATCGGATAGCTATGTAGAATATCGACCTTTCACAGGCCTGTTTTGCGCTGCCAGGCCGCCAGCTCTGGCGGTTGTCGGTTGATTCTATGACTAGCAGCTCCTTTGGCACCAGATTTTATATGGCCGCCTGAAATCCCCCCTTGAAACCCCGAAAAGCTGTCCTACATTTTGATTATCAGGCGCCATACGGGCCTGTAAAACCGGCTTGTCCACAAGGAAAGCCACAATTTTGTGTCGCTCAATGGAGGATACCCTATGCGAAATTTTGACCTAACACCGCTTTACCGCTCGACCGTCGGCTTTGACCGGCTCGCGAATATTCTGGATAAAGTCGCCCGCACCGATGGCGGCTCTGGATACCCCCCTTATAACATCGAAAAAACCGGTGAGGATACCTACCGGATTACCATCGCCGTAGCCGGATTTTCCGATGACGAGCTATCGATAGAAGCCCGGGACGGGCAGTTGGTGATCTCGGGCAGGAAGGCCGAGGAAGAAGAGGAAACCACCTATCTGCACCGTGGCATCGCTACCCGCGCCTTTGAAAAGCGCTTTCAACTGGCAGATCATGTGCGAGCCACCGATGCGACAACCGCCAATGGCCTGCTGCATGTAGATCTGGTGCGGGAAGTCCCAGAGGCATTGAAGCCACGCAAGATCGAAATCGCCTCGGCTCGACCGATTGATGCCGAAAAGGTGATAGTAGAGGCTTAATAATATTGTAAGCTCTTCAAATGCGGCGCGTCCGGAAACGGACGTGCCCAAACGCAAAAGGGCTTTTGGCTCACAGATTAATATACCCGTAAAAAATCGCGACAACCAGCGCCTGTTCACGGGTATTGGTCGCCGTTTTTTCGCTGGCTTT
>JALSHK010000339.1 GCA_026982275.1 Paracoccaceae bacterium
AGACCAGCGACATGCCATATAGCAAAACGCCCGAAGACAGCGCGCCCAGCACAAAGTATTTCAGGCCCGCCTCGGAGGAACGCAGGGAATCCCGGTTAAACGCGGCGATCACATAAAGCGACAATGATTGCAGCTCCAGCCCCATATATAGCGACATCAGATTGCCGGCCGAAACCATCATCATCATCCCGACCATGGCCAAAGCCACCAGCACCGGAAATTCGAATTTCAGCAGCTTGGCACGCTCCAGATATTCTTTGGAAAGCAGCAAAACCGCCGCGCCGGACCATAGCATCGTGACCTTGGCAAACCGTCCGAACGCATCATCGACAAACATGCCGCCAAAGGCGGTATCGCTGCCGCGCCCCGTAAGCGCGATCCAGCCGCCGACCGTGAAAAACAGCAGCGCCACCGCCCATAGGGCCTCGCCCCCGCGCTCGCGCTTGCTGAAAGCGCCCCACATCAAAATCGCCATGGCCACGCCGGCGATGATCAGTTCCGGCAGGATTGTATTAATGTCGTTACCTATCATGGTCTTACCCGCCTATTGCGACACAAGGGCCGGGGCTGCATCAATCAACCCTGCCGTTGCATCATTAAAGTTCGAAATCAGCGCATCCACGCTTGGGCCGATGATATCCAGCACAAAGCCCGGATATATCCCCAAGATCAATGTGCCCAGCACCAGAGGCGCAAATAACAGCCGCTCGCGCGTGCTGACATCCTTGATCCCTTGCAGGCTTTGCTTGATCAGATCACCAAAGGCCACGCGGCGATAAAGCCACAGCGCATAGGCCGCCGAAAGGATAACCCCCGTGGTTGCGCCCGCCGCCGCCCAGGTGCTGGCTTGAAATGCGCCAGTCAGGGTCAAAAACTCGCCCACAAAGCCCGAGGTGCCCGGCAGGCCGACATTGGCCATGGTGAAGAACATAAACACCAAGGCATAGACCGGCATCCGCACCGCCAGGCCGCCATAGGCCTCGATCTCGCGGGTGTGCATGCGATCATAAATCACGCCAACGCCCATAAACAACGCGCCTGAAATAAAGCCGTGACTGATCATCTGGAAGATCGCGCCGTCCAGCCCCTGCTTGTTAAAGCTGAAAATACCGAGGGTAACAAAACCCATATGCGCCACCGAGGAATAGGCGATCAGCTTTTTCATATCGGTCTGAACCAGCGCCACAAGCGAGGTATAGATGATCGCGATCACCGAAAGCCAGAAGATAAAATCCTGCAGGATAAAACTGCCGACCGGAAACATCGGCAGGCTAAAGCGCAAGAAGCCATAGCCGCCCAGCTTGAGCAGAATCGCCGCCAGCACAATCGACCCCGCCGTCGGGGCCTGAACATGGGCATCCGGCAGCCATGTATGCAAAGGCCACATCGGCAGCTTGACGGCAAAGCTGGCGAAAAACGCCAGGAACATAAGGGTTTGCGCCCCGCCGACAATGCTGACACCGAGCAGGGTGAAGGTATCGGAACTGAAGGTGTGCTTCATCAGGGTCGGGATATCGGTGGTGCCGGCATCATACCACATGGCGATCATCGCGATCAGCATCAAAACCGAGCCAAGCAAGGTGTAAAGGAAGAATTTGAACGATGCATAGATTCGATCCTTGCCGCCCCAGATGCCGATGATCAGGAACATCGGGATAAGCCCCGCCTCGAAAAACACATAAAACAGGATCAGGTCAAGCGACATGAACACGCCGAGCATCAGCGTTTCGAGGATCAGGAACGCGATCATATATTCCTTGACCCGTTTTTCCACCTTCCAGCTGGCACCGATCACGATCGGCATCAAAAATGTGGTCAGCATCACAAACAGGATCGAAATACCGTCCACGCCCATTTTATAATTCAGCCCCGCGATCCAGCTCGCAGTTTCCACCATCTGGAAATCCGGATTTGACGCGTCAAACTGCCCGAGAATGGCCAGGC
>JALSHK010000340.1 GCA_026982275.1 Paracoccaceae bacterium
TGAAGCCTTGGAAAACGGCACTACCCTGCTGGCCCCTGAAACGGTATATTTTGCGCTGGATACGGTGGTGGGGTCCGATGTGCTGATCGAGCCGAATGTGTTTTTCGGCCCGAATGTGAGCGTCGAAAACGGCGCGCATATCAAGGCTTTTTGCCATTTCGAGGGCTGCCATATATCCGAGGGCGCGGTGGTGGGGCCGTTTGCCCGTCTGCGTCCGGGGGCGGAAATCGGCGCGTTTGGCAAGGTCGGCAATTTTGTCGAGATCAAAAACGCCACCATCGGCAAGCGCGCCAAGGTCAACCATCTTTCCTATGTGGGGGATGCTGATATCGGGGCTGAAAGCAATATCGGCGCGGGGGTAATTTTTTGTAATTATGACGGGGTGTTCAAGCACCATTCCAGCCTTGGCGAGCGGGTATTTGTCGGCTCCAATTCGGCGCTTGTATCGCCGGTCAATATCGGCGATGACGCTCTGATCGGCACAGGATCTGTGGTCACACAGGATGTGCCAACGGGCGATCTGGTGCTGGCGCGCGCGGCGCAGGTGAATAAAAAGGGCCGCGGGAAGCGGCTGATGGACATGCTGAGGGCAAAAAAGAAGTGAACGAAATCAACGAATTGCGCGCATTGGGCACGGCTGAAAAAGCCGCCGAAATGATCGCCTATCACAAGCAAACCCGCGAAGTGCTGGGGGTGGCGAATCCGCAGATTGATGCGCTGGTCAAGGGCTGGCGGGCCGAAATGGACATTGAAGCGCGGGTCGCGCTGGCTGATTCATTGTGGCAATCCGATATTTTCGAGGCCCGCATTGCCGCCAGCAAGCTTTTATTGCAGGCGCGGATATCACCAGACGATGCCGTTTGGGCCCTGATCACCACATGGGCACCTGAATTTGACAGCTGGGCGATTTCGGACCATGTCTGCTCGGCAGGGAGCAAACGGCTGGTTGCGCAGCCCGAACGGCTCAACAATGTCGAAAGCTGGACCCATGCCAAAAACATGTGGCAGCGCCGCGCTGCTTTGGTGATCACCCTGCCCTGGGCCAAGCTCAATCACCTGTCGCCGGATCAAGCCAAAGCGCGCGAACGTATCCTTGGCTGGGCGGCGCGCTATGTGGATGATCATGACTGGTTCATGCAAAAAGCCGTTGGCTGGTGGCTGAGGGATCTATCCAAGCATGACGGTGAGCGCGTGCGGCTGTTTTTGGCCAAACACGGCGAGCGCATGAAGCCTTTTGCGCGCAAGGTCGCCGGCAAATACCTCTAGGCATTGGCCACACTCTCTTGCGCAAATATAGCAAAAGGCCATTCCTGCAACACATTAAAAAATAGTTTCCTCCCTGCCATTGTAAGCTCGGCATGACCAGCCAGTTCGCAAGCATATTATATGTGGCTGCCCTAGGGCCTAGACATCTGTGTAATTTCCCCGCCCTTGGGCGATGCAGGTGCTGCTTTCGCCAACCAGTGCGGCCATCATGGCGGGCAGTGGCTTGCGCACCCTGCAGATCGCGCATCAAATGAAGCTGAAGCCCGTCACCCTTGAGTATCATTTTCGAAAAACCCGCGAAAAACCGGCGACCAAAACCCGAGAACAGGCGCTGGTTGTCGTGATTTTTTACGGGTATATTGATCTGTGAGCCAAAAGCCCTTTTGCGTTTGGGCACGTCCGTTTCCGGACGCGCCGCATTTGAAGAGCAAGCAATATTATTATGCCTCGACTATCACCTTTTCGGCGTCAATCGGTCGTGCCGAGGCGATTTCGATCTTGCGTGGCTTCAATGCCTCGGGAACTTCCCGCACCAGATCTACATGCAACAGGCCATTGGCGGTTGTCGCATCGGTGGCTCGCACATGATCTGCCAGTTGAAAGCGCTTTTCAAAGGCGCGGGTAGCGATGCCACGGTGCAGATAGGTGGTTTCCTCTTCTTCCTCGGCCTTCCT
>JALSHK010000341.1 GCA_026982275.1 Paracoccaceae bacterium
TTCTCGGCCCGCAGCTTCATGCTCACCACATCCGAGCCGGCCCCCGCCTCGCTCATCGCCAGCGCGCCCACATGCGCACCCGATATCAGCCCCGGAAGGTATTTGCGCTTCTGCGCCTCGGAGCCATTCAGCTTGATCTGGTTCACACAGAGGTTGGAATGCGCGCCATATGACAGGCTCACCGAGGCCGAAGCCCGCGCCAGCTCCTCGACCACAATGGTATGTGCAAGATAGCCCATCCCCGCGCCGCCATATTCTTCCGGCACGGTAACGCCGAGCAGGCCAAGCTCGCCCATTTCGCGCCACAGCTCGGGCGGAAAGATGTTGCTGGCGTCTATCTTGGCGGCCATCGGGGCCACCCGCTCTTGCGCCCAGCGATGCACCATTTCGCGCAGGGCTTCGATATCTTCTCCAAGGGCGAAGTTCATTGAGGCTGTAAACATGGTTCTCTCCTGCCTTTTCTCTAACTGAACATACGTTCAGTTAAAAGGCAAGCGCTTTCCGGCCTTCACCAAAATCGCTGCCCTGCAAGAGCGGCGCAAATGCACTGCCGGCAAAATGCACAACAGCCGATGCGCCGCCTAGATCAGCCCCACGCGCTCCACCACCCAGAAGGCACCAATCAGGGCGATCACCGAGGATGCCGGAATCACAATTATCCGCCGATACCATTCTTTGCCGGCAAACCAGAACCCGACAAGCAAAAAACAGAGCAGGATAATCGACACCTGCCCCAGCTCGACCCCGATGTTGAACCCGATCAAGCCAGAGGCGATATTTTCGGTCGACAGCCCGAATTCTTTCAGCGCCCCCGCAAAGCCCTGCCCGTGCAACAACCCGAACAGGAAAATAAGCACAGGTCGCCATTTGCTCATATGCGGCATGAAAATATTCTCGATGCACACATACACAATCGACACCGCAATCAACGGCTCCACAATAGATGACGGCACCACCAATATCCCCAGCACCCCGAGCGCCAGCGTGATCGAATGCGCCAGCGTAAAGGCGCTTACCTGCCACAAAAGCGATGTCAGCCTTGTCGACATTAAAAACAGCCCGACGATAAACAGGATATGGTCCAGCCCCTTGGGCAGGATATGGTAATATCCAACCACGACATAATTCGCGAGATTGCCCCAGAAAGAAATCACCGTCGCTCCCTCTGTCGAGATCGGATCGGTAACCCCGCCTTTTGTCAGATAGGCGTTATAGTCGTTTTGCTCGTCAATCAGCCGAATGATGATCTCGCCATATGCCGCATCCCAGCCCAGCCGAAGCTCGCTGGCCCGCCCCAATGGGCCAGCCACCACAATATAGCTGTCGCGGCGCAGGGTCAGGTCTCCGACCTCCGGGATATCCACCGAAACCACCTCGGAGCGGCCGGGCACATCATCCAGAAGCACGATCATTTTTTCGACAAAAGCCGCTTTATCAAAGGCTTGCTGAAGCTCATCGGGTCCCATCGCCCGCAATTCGTCGTAGCGCTCGGCATTCGGGCTATCCTGTGTATTCTTCGCCTCGGAGCCGATCTCGGCCACGATCGCTTCCAGATTCAGCCGGATTTCCAGCCGGAATTCACCATCCTGCAAAAACAGATCCGCAATCGCCGGCCGGATTTCATGCGCCCTTACCGGAGTAGCCAGCACCAGCATCAAAGGAAAAAGGACAGCCAAAATTGCTCTTATCATTCGGGTCATATACTCTTCTTTCGAATCTTAACATCAGGAAAACAAAATGCCGCGCATCCATAGCATTGTAAATTACACTTTAACACTGGGATTTTTGCTGGGGGCGGGCATGGCCCAAGCCCATGAATTCTGGATCCAGCCCGAATCCTACCGTTTGGAACCGGGGCAGCCGCTCATTGCCGATATCCGCGTCGGGCAGGATTTTGTCGGCGATACACAGGCCTACATCCCCTCGACCATCAATTC
>JALSHK010000342.1 GCA_026982275.1 Paracoccaceae bacterium
GAGCAGCGGGATTTTGAAAAGGTGATCGGCTGGAATTTCCATCCCGAAATGCTGGGCCGGCTGGCCGAAACCGCCGCCGAGCTGGGCCTGCCATTTGCGGAAGCCACGCTGGCAGAGATTGGCGAGCAGGCCGATGTGATTATCTCCATCACCTCCAGCCATGATCCTATTTTGCTGGATGCGCATGTGAAGGGCGGCACCCATATCGCCTGTATGGGCACCGATACCAAGGGCAAGCAAGAGGTCGAATCGGCTTTGGTGGCGCGCGCGACGGTATTTACCGACGAGATCGCCCAATCCGTGACCATCGGCGAATGCCAGCACGCGGTGCATGAGGGCCTACTTTATGATATCGACATTACCGAGCTGGGCGCGGTAATCAACGGCGCTCATAAGGGCCGGGAATCAGAGGATGAACTGACGCTTTTTGATGGCACTGGCGTGGGGCTGCAAGACCTCGCGGTTGCCTCGGCGGCGGTGGATCTGGCGATTGAAAAAGGCGTGGCGATCGAGGTGGATTTCTAGCGCCCTAGCTTGTCGTTTTTGGGTTTTTTATGAAAAACCTGCCATTCACCCGGCCCTCTGCCGTTATGTGCAGCAGAGGGGCGGGTGAATTTTTTGTGATATACTTGAAAATTATACAGCGCATTCATATCTCGATACAAAGCCCCGAAAAGCGGTTTCCGCAGCGTATCCCGAGATGCGGATATCGGCCATGTTGCAAACTAGTTACAAAATGTTACAAATATTTCCTGCATCCGGCTGAATCTGACGTTATCCTGACAGGATGAAGGGGAATTCTTTAAATATTCAAAAGCATTTGCTGGTTGTCGATGATGATCGGGAAATCTGTGGATTGCTTGAGCGGTTTTTCGCCAAGCAGGGCTATGCGGTCAGCACGGCCGGCGATTTCGAGAGCATGCAGGCCGAGCTGGCCGCAGCCCCGATTGACCTGGTGATTCTCGACCGGATGCTGCCGGGTACAGACGGGCTTTCCATTTGCGAAGACCTGCGCCGCAGCTCCAAGGTGCCGATCGTGATGCTGACGGTGCTGGGGGAGGAAAACGACCGTATTCGGGGCTTTGAGGCCGGGGTGGATGACTACCTCGCCAAGCCGTTTAACCCGCACGAGCTTCTGGCCCGGGTCAAGGCTGTGTTGCGCCGCACCGAAATGGCCCCCCCCGCCAGCACGGATACTTTTAACCGCTTGCTGGAATTCGGCACGTGGAAGCTGGATATTTCCCTGCGCCGCCTGACCTCGCTCAATGGCACAATGGTGGATCTGAGCGCAACGGAATTTGATCTGTTAACCGTATTTGTCGAACATCCAAAGCGGGTATTGTCGCGCGATCTGTTGCTGGATTTGGCTTCGGGGCAGGTCGAGATGCCGTTTGATCGCAAGATCGACATGCAGGTCAGCCGGCTGCGGCGCAAAATCGAAAGCGACCCGAAAAACCCGACGTTGATTCAAACGGTTCGGGGCGGTGGCTATATGTTTACAGCGGAGGTGTCGGCAAGTGAAAAGCCTGCTGCCTGATACCCTGGCCTTTCGCGCTACCGCGCTTTTGGTGCTGGGCTTGGCGATCACCCATCTGGTGAGCAATCTGTTTTATACCACGGATCGCGAGACCACGCTTTTATCGGCGGGTGGAGAGCATGCCATCCAGTGGGTTGCGACCATGGGCGTGTTTTCCGAGGCTGTTTCACAGGATGATTGGGAAAATGTTGTCAATCACGCCAATACCGATCAGCGGCTGGTCAGCTTGTCGCCCATGCCTTTGGTTCCCGAAAATGCCGGTTCTGGTTGGCGCGAAGCCACATTGCAGCGGGAATTGGCGAGCCATGTTGATAGTGAGGATCTGGATCGCTATCGCATTGCCTATATTACCCGCGAGGATATAGACGAAAAATATACAGAAATGCGGACCAGCTTGG
>JALSHK010000343.1 GCA_026982275.1 Paracoccaceae bacterium
AGAAATCGCCCTCGCGCAGCCGGTCCCGCGCCGCGCCCATATTGCGCTCGGCCTCGTCCAGCGCCTCGCCGCCAGAGCCATCCGCCTGCATTTGATCGATAAATTGCCGTAGCTGCTCCTGACGGTCCGCCAGGGATTCGCCGCTGCCCTGCCCGTCTTCAGTGCCATTGCCCTGCTGGCCGAATTGCTCTTGCAACTGCTGGAAAGCCTCGTCCGACAGTTCTTGTTGTTGCTCCAGCCCGTCTTGCAATTGCTGCTGCTCGGCATTGCCTTGGCGCTGCCCGCCGCTGCCGCCACCTTGGGCCATTTGCATATTTTGCATAAATTGCTGAAGCTCCTCCAGCAATTGCTGCGCTTCTTCTTTTTGGCCGTTTTCCGAAAGCTCCTGAATGCGGTCCAGCATCTCTTGCAGCTGGTCCGAGGTGATAGTCTGCCCTTGCTGGTTGCCGGCCTGCTGCTGGTTTGGGTCCATATTCTGCGCCAGCTCATCCAGATAATCCCTGGTGGCATCGCGCAGCTCATCCATCAGCCCGGCGATTTCCTCGTCGCTGGCGCCATCCTCCAAGGCTTGCGAAAGCCGCTCTTGCGCCCGCTTCAAGCGCGCTTCGGCGCTGCTGAGATCCCCGTTTTCGATCTGGATCGCGATCTGCCAAAGCAGCTCTTGCAGCTCTGTTCGCTCGGCTTCATCCAGCCCGTCCTCCATCTGGTAGCCCATGCGCCGGATGGCGCTGCGCAGCAGCAAATAGCTGGAGGCATCGGGAAAAAGACCGTCTTCGGGCTGATAGCTGATCGCGCGAAGCACCTGCGAAACCCGCCGGTCATTTTCGGGCGACCACATCAAATCCCGCCGCTGCTCCACAATCGCGGCGGCCAGCAGATCAAAAAACGAAAGCGCGGGCAGGCTGTCGGTTTCCAGCTCTATGCTTGCACTTTGCCCCGCGCCATCGGTGACCTCGAGCATAATCGTAACCGGCAATCGCGCCCACATTTCCTTGGAATAATCCGCCAGCAAGGTCTCTTTGATATCGGTCAGATCCTGGGTGAAAGGCAGCGGCAATTCGCCGGTAAAATCATCGGGCACCTTGACGGGATCAGGCACCAACCCAAAGCGGCGCACCACCTTTTCCAGCACGGGGCGGATCACATAGCGCGTGCTGACAATGCCGTAATCATCCTGCGCCGCATATTCGATCGAGACCTCGCCATCGCGCGATTTGCCGATCCCGTCGGGCGCAGAAATCACCGGCGGCGCATCGGCCAGCACGCTGATCCGCCAGGACCCGAGCGATTTATTGCCGTCAAACACCTCGACCGCACCCTCATTCATCACCGCAAACCGGCCATCGCGCGGCGGCTCGCCCTCCACCGCGCTGGTGAGCGTGGCCGCCTCGCCGCTCACGGATTCCATAAGCGAAAATTCGCCATCACCATAGGTGCGCAGGGTGATTTCGCTGCCAACCGGCAGCTCGATGCGCGCGCCCGCCGCCAGCTCGGTCAGATATACCGCCGGTTTTCCGGTATAGGCGGGGGGGCTGGCCCATGCCTCGATCGCCACGCTCGGCGCGGCGGTGCCGGCCTCTGCCCCGAGCGCGGCTTGCAGATTTTGCACCGCAATCTTGGGGGCAAAAAGCAGCGCCGCCGCAATGAAAACCAGCGCCATGAGGCGCAGTCCCATCGGGTCTTTCTTCGCCAGATCCGGCGCGGGCAGCGGCACTTTTACCGCCTCTGCCTGCGCTTTCATCTGTGCAATATGGGCCTGCCAAAGCGCCTGTGCCAGCGGATCTTTTACATTGATCGCGGGGGTATCCTGCAAGCTGGCAATCGGGCTATGGGCAAGGTTTTCGTCCAACTTTTCAAGCGCTTGAGCGCGGTTTGGCCAAGAAAAAACCCGATAACCCCGATAGGCGAGATAAAGCGCCACCAGCGCCA
>JALSHK010000344.1 GCA_026982275.1 Paracoccaceae bacterium
TCCGCCCGTCAAAAATGCGTTTCAGGTCGTCTTTTTGCTCTTTGGATTGCCATGTGCTGCCCAAGTAAGGCGGGTTGCCGCAAATATAGGTCTCGCCGCCTTCATTCTCGAAATCAATCTCGGCTTGGTCCAGCGGGGTTTCAAACAGGTCTTCGGCGCGGTGCTTCACGCCTGTGCCCGTGGGCGGGCAGATGCTCAGCCAATCCAGCCGCAGGGCATTGCCGCAGGTGATCCAGTTTTTCGCATCCAGCGGCAGGAAATCCGCCAGAGCATCCCGTTGGCCGCGATACAGCACATCGCACTGGTATTCGGCAATGATCAGGGCCAAGCGGGCGATTTCAGCGGGGAAATCGCGCAATTCAATGCCGCGAAAATTGGTCAGCGGAATGGCGGTTTTTGCGCCGGCCTCCTCACGGCGGGCGTTGATCTCGGCCTCGATAGCGCGCATTTCCTTATAGGCGATCACCAGAAAGTTGCCCGAGCCACAGGCGGGGTCAAACACGCGGATGTTGGACATCCGCTTGCGCAGGTTCAACAGCTTGCGGCGGTTGTCGCCCGCCTCCTGCAACTGCGCGCGCAGATCATCCAGAAACAGCGGGTTCAGCACCTTCAGAATATTGGGCACCGAGGTATAATGCATCCCCAGCTCGCCGCGCTCGTCATCATCGGTGACGGCTTGAATCATGGAGCCAAAGATATCAGGGTTGATTTTTTGCCAATCGAGGCTGCCGATATGCAAGAGGTAGGAACGGGCGATTTTGCTAAAGCGCGGCACATCGGTATTGCCGGAAAACAGCCCGCCATTGACATAGGGGAAATCATTGGCCCAGCGGGGGATATCGGCGGCGGCCCGATCAGCGGGCTTGGTGTTCATGGCGCGGAAAAGCGCGCCGATAATATCGTGGGTGTTGGAGGAATCCCGTTCACTCATCCGCTCGATGCTGGTGGTGAAGGCGTCGTCGCCTTTGAAGATGTCGGTATCTTCGGCAAAAAAGCAAAAGATCAGCCGCGCCATGAAGTGGTTCATATCATGGCGGCGCTCGGCGGTGCCCCAGTCCGGGTTGTCCTTGAGCAGCTCGATATAGAGGCGATTCAGGCGGCTGGTGGCGCGAATGTCAAAGCTGCTTTCACGGATTTGCTTGACGGTGGTAATGCCCGCCAGCGGCAGGAAAAAGCCGAAATGGTTGGGGAAGCCGGTGAAGGTGCTGGCAATCACCTCGCCGCTGTTCAGGTCTTCGGCTTCCAGATCAACGCCATCGGTGGCCAGCACGAATTTCGCCTTGGCCTTGGTGGTGGCGGGGCTGGATTTGAGCGCGGCAAGGGTTTGGGTGACCTCGCCTTCGGCGCAGGTTTTGATATGGATGTTGTTGGTTTGCAGCACCCCGCCGATGTCGGATTTGTTCTGCCCCTTGCGCAGGCGCTTGATGGTGGTTTGCTTGTTGCCGAACGCCTCAAGAAACAGGAACGGAAATTCGGCCGCATCAAAGGACTGTTCGGCCAGCTCGGAAATGGCTTCTTCGATTTCAACAGCGTTCATGCCGGTTTTCCTACTGAGTCTTAATTGTTGTTTTTCAAAATGATACCCGAACCCGAACGGTAACGCATCCGAAAAGGTGCTGGGCCAAAAGCCTACCCTCACAAGAAAATCCTGAAATTATTTGCCGGTTTCACGTTTCGCCATACGTTCCGCCCTTTTTCGGCCTCCGGTTTCACCCTAACCCTTTGATATGTTGGCCCAGGCTGGCAGCTTGCAAATCCGTGTACACCGGTTCGATTCCGGTACTCGCCTCCAAATGATTTCAAAGGGTTAGCAGGCGCTTTGGAAAAGATGCAAAAGCGGTTTCACATCCGGTTTCACGTTTCCCGCTTTGTTCCCCCTTCGCGCCGCGCATCCTGCGCCACCTGCGCGCGGGCTTTTT
>JALSHK010000345.1 GCA_026982275.1 Paracoccaceae bacterium
GGGCGCGGTTCTTGGGCCTGCCTTATGGGGATCAGGGCTTGCTGATTTCTGCCGCGCTTTATCAAAAGCTGGGCGGCTATCCGGATCAGCCCTTGATGGAGGATGTGGCGCTGGCGCGACGCTTGAAGGGGCAGCTGGCGCGCATGGAGGCGCAGGCGGTGACCAGCGCCGAGAAATACGAGGGCCGCTGGCTGCGGCGGGGCGGGCGCAATCTGGGGCTACTCATGCGCTATTTTCTCGGGGCCTCGCCCGAAAAGCTGGCGGCGCTTTACCGAAAATAGCTAGCCGCCAAATTGCAAATGAAACAGCTCGGCATATATGCCGCCCGCTGCAAGCAGCTCTTCATGGCTGCCTTTTTGCGCGATCCGCCCCTGATCCAGCACCACGATCATATCGGCATCGCGAATCGTGGCCAGCCGATGCGCGATCACCAAGGTGGTGCGCCCATCGGCCAGCTGCGCCAATGCACTGCGGATCTGGGCTTCGGATTCCGCATCCAGCGCCGAGGTCGGCTCGTCCAGCAGCAGGATCGGCGCATCGCGCAGCATGGCCCGCGCGATGGAAATACGCTGCTTTTCCCCGCCCGAAAGCGGGCTGGAACCGGCGGAAACCACGGTATCATAGCCCTCCGGCAAAGCCGAGATAAAGCCATGCGCGGCGGCGGCTTTGGCCGCGCGCTCGATATCGGACTGGCTGGCATTGGCGCGCCCGAAGCCGATATTTTGCCCGATCGTGCCGCTTAACAGCATCGAATCCTGGCTGACCAGCGCGATCTGGCGGCGCAAATCGCTCTGGCTGACATTGCGAATATCAACCCCGTCGATTTCGATGCGCCCCTCGCTGACATCATAAAGCCGCGGCAGCAGATTGAATATGGTGGATTTGCCTGCGCCGGAGCGGCCAACAAAGGCAATGCTGCCCCCCGCAGGAATTTCAAGCGACAGCTCATGCAGGGCTTTTTTGCCGTCCGGATAGGCAAAGCCGACCCCCTGAAACGAGATCGCGCCCTTGCCCTGAGAGAGGGGAACAGGATTTTCGGGGTCCGCGATCAGGCTTTTCATATCGAGAATTTCAAAAATCCGGTCCAGCGCCGCCTCGCCCTGCTTGGCCATGGCAAAGGTCTTGCCCATGTTGCGCGCAGGCTGGGAGATGACGCCAAACCCCGCCATCAGTGCCATGAAATTGGCCAAGGTGGTGCTGCCCGTGGATAGCCGCCATGCCACCACCGCCAGCAAGGCGGCAATAGCCACGCCTGACAGGGTCTCCATGATCGGGGAAAGCGTGGATTCCAGCCGGATCAGGCGGGTTTTCAAGGCCAAAAGCCGGTCAAAAACCTTGCGGGCGCTGCGGATGAGATAAGGCTCCAGCTGATAGCTGCGCGCCATGCGAATAGCCCCTAGCGCTTCGGATATTTCGCCGCTCATCAAGGCCAGATCATCCTGGGTCTCGCGCGAAACGATATGCAAGCGCCCGCCAACACGGTTCACCGGCCAGACCGCGAGCGAAAAAACCGCGACCAGCGTGAGGGTGATGACCCAGTCAATGCTGAGCATCACCGCCACCGTGGCCAGCAGAATAAGCACCGAGGAAACGCCGGTGAATATTTGCATAACCGATTGGCGCACCAGCAGAATATCGGCGGTGAAGCGGGTGGAAAGTGCGGTGCCGCTTTCGCTTTGCACCTGCGCGAGATCGGCAAAAACCAGCTTTTCATGCATGGCTTTTTGCAAGTCCGTCTCGGCGCGCACCAAGGCACCATTGCTGCTGATCTGGAAAAGCCACGTGCTGAAGCCTTTGGAGCTGGCCAGAAAGATCATCAATAGCGGCCCCCACCAGATGACATCCGCATCGGCGGCCTGAAAACCGTCAATGATCCATTGCATCGCCTTGGCATAGCCCGCCGAGGCCAGCGCG
>JALSHK010000346.1 GCA_026982275.1 Paracoccaceae bacterium
CAATGCATGGGTTGCGGGCTGTGCGCATGGGCCTGCCCCTACGGCGCCCGCGAGCTGGATGCCATGGCGGGGGTGATGAAAAAATGCACGCTGTGCGTTGATCGCATCTATAACGAAAACATCCCCGAGGAAGACCGCGTGCCATCTTGCGTGCGCACCTGTCCGGCGGGCGCGCGGCATTTTGGTGATTTCGCCGACCCGGAAAGCAACGTCTCCAAGCTGGTGGCCGAGCGCGGCGGCATGGATCTGATGCCCGAGCTTGGCACCAGCCCGGTTAACAAATACCTGCCGCCACGGCCCAAGGCCGATGTAAACGGCGCCCAAGCCCCGGCGCTTGAGGCTCAATCCACCGAAATCACCGGCTTTCTGGGCTGGCTTGACCGCACATTGGAGAAAATCTGATGCATCCTGCACCTTCTGTCATAATTTTTTCCACCATTTCGGGCCTTGGTTTTGGCCTGATGATTTTTATGGGCCTTGGCCTGCCCGATGTATCGGGCCTGACCGCCGCAGGCTATGCCACTTTGGCGCTGGGCCTGGCGGTGATCGGCCTGCTGGCCTCGACCTTCCATCTTGGCAATCCCAAAAACGCGATCTATGCTTTTAGCCAGTGGCGCACATCGTGGCTCTCGCGCGAGGGGATCATGGCGATTCTGACGCTGTTTACATTCTTTGCCTATGCGGTGCTTTGGGCGTTTTTTGATAGGCAGATAGAAATTCTGGGGGTGGTTGCAGCGGCGATGGCGCTGATCACGGTATTTACCACCGCGATGATCTATACCCAGATGAAAACCGTGCCCCGCTGGAATGCGGCCACCACGCCTCTGCTTTTCTGGCTCTATGCCGTCGCTGGCGGGGCGCTGCTGGCCAACCAGATGAATGTGGCGCTGCTGCTTCTGGGCCTGCTCGCGGCCATTCAGGCACTGGCATGGATACAGGGAGATAGCGCCTTTGCCCGCTCGGGCAGCAGCATCGAAACCGCCACCGGCCTTGGCCATCTGGGCAAGGTCCGCCTGCTGGAAAAGCCCCATTCCGGCGAAAATTATCTGCTGACCGAGATGGTCTATGTGATCGGGCGCAAACATGCGGCCAAGCTGCGGGTGATGTCGCTGCTGATGCTGGTGCTATTGCCCGTAGCGCTTATCCTGCTGACCGATACCACCTATGTGGTGGTGGCGATCATCATGCTGTCGCACCTGCTGGGGCTGTTTGCCTCGCGCTGGTTGTTTTTTGCCGAGGCCGAGCATGTGGTCGGGCTATATTACGACGCCCGCTAGGCCATTGCACAAAACCGTCACCCAAGGGTCGTATTCTGCCCAGAATGCGGCCCCCGTTTTTTCTACCCTTGCCGCATGACCAGCGGAAAGGATATCCCATGCCCATCAAAACCACCTGTATCGGGGCTTTCCCCAAGCCCGATTATGTGCCGATCAAGGATTGGTTCAAGGTCATCCCCACCGATGAAAGCTATAATAGCGAGGTGATTGACAGCTGGAGCGATGATCCGAAGCACGAGCCGCTTTTTGCCCGCGCCACCCGCGAGGCGATCGAGGCCCAGATCGAATGCGGCATTGATATCCCCACCGATGGCGAGCAGCGCCGCGAGAATTATGTGCATTACCAATGCCGCTATATGCAGGGGTTCGATTTTGAAAACCTCGAGCATCGCGTGCTGAGAAACGGCGCTTATGAAAGCGACCTGCCGGCCATCCGCAGCCGGATCATCGCGGGAAAGCCGGTGCTGCCGCGCGATTATATTCAAGCGCAATCATTTAGCGACCGCCCCGTCAAGCTCACCCTGCCCGGCCCGATGACCATCATCGGCACCGTCGCCGATTGCTATTATAACGACGATAAAAAACTGGCCTTTGATCTGGCCGAGGCGCTCAATCGC
>JALSHK010000347.1 GCA_026982275.1 Paracoccaceae bacterium
CCTGAACCACAAAAACCCCGAAGGCCATGCGGAATGCGTGGCGCGAATAGAGGCGATCTATCGCGCGACCGATGATCTGGATCTGCTGCGCATCGAGGCCCCGCTGGCGGGCGACACCCCGATTCTGCGCGCCCATCCGCAAAGCTATATTGACGGGCTGGAGGCGCAGCTCCCCGCAGAGGGCAGCGTGGCGCTGGACCCGGACACCCATCTTTCCAGCGGCTCGCTTATGGCGGCGCGGCGCGGGGTGGGTGGCATTGTGCGGGCGGTGGATATGGTGCTGGATGGCGAGGCGGACAATGCATTTGTCGCCATGCGCCCGCCGGGCCACCATGCGGAGCGGGAGAGATCCATGGGGTTTTGCCTGTTTGGCAATGTGGCGATCGCCGCCCTGCATGCGCTGGAGGCGCGCGGGCTGTCGCGCGTGGCGATTGTGGATTTTGATGTGCATCATGGCAACGGCACGCAGGATATCCTGTGGAACGAGCCGCGCATCCGGTTCTTTTCCAGCCACGGCTCGCCGCTATATCCGGGCACGGGGGCAAGTGGCGAGCGCGGCGCGCATGGGCAGATTGTGAATATCCCGCTGCCGCCCAGCTCCGGTGGTGTGCTGTATCGCCAAAAGCTGGAGGCCGAAATCCTGCCCGCGCTGGAGGCTTTCAAGCCCGAATTATTGCTGATTTCCGCCGGTTTTGACGCCCATGCGGGCGATCCGCTGGCCGATCTGAATTGGCAAGACGAGGATTTCACCCATGTGACCCGCGCCCTGTGCGAGATGGCGCAAAAACATTGCCACGGGCGGGTGGTATCGGCGCTGGAAGGGGGCTATAACCTTGAAACATTGGGCGGGCTGGTGCGGGCCCATATCGAGGTGTTGCAGGAGTTTTCGCCATGAGTGACGTAAAAAAGATGAGCTTTGAAGATGCCATGGGCGAGCTGGAAAAGCTGGTCGGGCAACTCGAATCGGGCAATGTGCCGCTTGAGGAATCCATCAAGCTATACGAGCGCGGCGATGCGCTGAAAAAACATTGCGAGAAAAAGCTGGCCGAGGCCGAGGAAAAAGTGGCGCAAATCACCAAAGGCGAAGGCGGAGAGGCCACAGGGGCCACGCCGGCAAATTATGACTGATTTTGAAGCGGCGCTGAAATCCACGGCAAAAGCGGTGGAGCAGCGGCTGGATATGCGCCTGCCGCAGGGCGGGCGCATTGCCGATGCCATGCGCTATGCGGCGCTCTCCAATGGCAAGCGGCTGCGGGCATTTCTGGTGCTGGAGAGCGCGGCGCTTTTTGCGGTGCCCGATGCGCTGGATGCGGCGGCGGCGGTGGAATGCATCCATGCCTATTCCTTGGTGCATGATGATCTTCCGGCGATGGATGATGATGATTTGCGCCGCGGCAAGCCCACGGTCCATATCAAATGGGACGAGGCCACAGCGGTGCTGGCCGGAGATGCGCTACAAGCGCAAGCTTTTGATATATTGGGAAATATGTCAGCAACGGATCGCGCCAAGCTGGTGCTGATCCAGAGCCTTGCGCAGGCTTCGGGCGCGCAGGGAATGGTGCTGGGGCAGGATCTGGATATCGCGGCCGAAAGCGCGACAACCCCGCTTACGCTGGCCGAAATCACCCATCTGCAAGCCTTGAAAACCGGCGCGCTGATCCGCTGGAGCGCGGGGGCAGGGGCGCTGTTGGCGGGGGCGGATCCGGCGCCGCTGCATGCCTATGCCGGGGCGGTTGGCAATGCGTTTCAGATTCAGGACGATATTCTGGATGTGACCGGCTCTGAAGCCCAAACCGGCAAGCGGGTGCAAAAAGACCACGCGGCGGGCAAGGCGACCTTTGTTACGCTTCTGGGGCTGGAAGGGGCAAGGGCGCGGGCCGAATC
>JALSHK010000348.1 GCA_026982275.1 Paracoccaceae bacterium
TCCGGCTCGGATTTTTCCAGCACCTCGCCTTTGGTCTTGGTCGAAACAAAGGCAATGGCCCAGATGCCCTTGCGCGGGTACTCCACAAGGCAGGCATGCTGAAACGAATTGTTGCTCTGGCTCAGCACGGTCTCGGCAATTTGCTTGAGCGCATTATAGATGCTGCGCACCACCGGCATGCGGTCCACGAAATTCTCGCCGAATTTAACCAGCTGCCGTCCGAAAAGCCCCTTGGTCAGCGCCCCGACAGCGGCAGTGAATATCAGGAATACAATTACACCAAAGCCGGCAATATCCACGCCGAGATAGGTGGAGGGATTGTAGATTTTCGGCACCCATGGCACGATCAGCCCATCCACCACTCCAATCGCCCACCAGATCAGATAGAAGGTCAGCATTACGGGTGCCACAATCACTACACCGGTAAAAAAATTGCTTCGGGTCCGGTGAAGGAACGACGTCTTTTTTCGTTTGGATTTGTTTTTTCTTGCCATTTTGCCCCTCACCTGTGCTTTTCAAAGAATTAGGTGCTGCGCCGTTATGTTGCAAGCATCAAGGCCTGGAAAGTTTTTTGGCGATGGCGGCGGCAAGCCGCGCATTGTTGCGAACCAGTGCGATATTGGCCGTAAGGGATGCGCCGCCTGTCAGATCAAAAATCCGTTGTAGCAGAAACGGCGTTACGGCTTTGGCGGCAATGCCCTGCTCATCGGCCTCCTTCAGCGCCTGCTCTATATGCGGGCGCAAAACCTTGGCCGGAATTTCGGCCTCCTGCGGAATCGGATTGGCCACAAGCTGCCCGCCGGGCAGGCCAAGGCGGGCGCGCATGGCATGGCTTGCGGCGATCTCGGCGGCGCTATCGGCGCGAAGCGGCGCCGGCAGATCCGAACTGCGAGACCAGAAGGCCGGCAAAACATTCTGGCCATAGGCAATCACCGGCACGCCGCGGGTTTCCAGCACCTCCATGGTTTTGGGCAGATCCAGTATGGCTTTGGCTCCTGCGGCAACCACGGTCACGGGCGTTTGCGCAAGCTCCTCCAGATCCGCAGAAATATCAAAGCTGTTTTCGGCCCCGCGATGCACGCCGCCAATGCCGCCGGTGGCAAATACCGCGATTCCTGCGAGATGGGCACAAATCATGGTGGCAGCCACTGTGGTGGCTCCCGTTTGCCCCGCTGCCAAGGCAAAGGCCAGATCGGCGCGGGAAAGTTTGGCAACATCTTTGGCTTGTGCCAGTGTTTGCAGCTGCTTTCGCTCCAGCCCTATATAAATATGGCCTGCCATAATGGCGATGGTGGCAGGCACGGCACCGGCGGCACGAATATCGGCCTCGACCATTTCTGCTGTTTCCACGTTTTGCGGATAGGGCATACCATGGGTGACGATCGTGCTTTCCAGTGCCACAACAGGCAGGCCGGCCGCGCGGGCCATGGCAACTTCGGACGAGAACTTGAGAGGCGGCATCAGGAGAGCTTTCTTGAAATATGACGGGCAGCGGCATCTATTGCGGCCTGCAAGCGGGCCTCGGGCAGGATATCCGCACCGCCTGCCGCTATATGGGCCGCCATAAATACATCGCCCGCGCCTGTGGTGCTATGGGCGGCGGTTCTGGGCGGGGCAAGCGCAACGCTGACCGCGCCATCGGAAAAACAGGCCGTCTGTGCGCCATTGGTGACGATGGCGCGCGCAGCGCCGAGGGCGAGCAGGGCCTTTGCGGCGATCTCGCTATCTTTCAGCGGAGTCCCGCACAGAATTTCCGCCTCGCCAAGGTTTACATAGATCGTCACCCCGCCGCCGCTCAGGGCTTTGCGCAGCCGCTCGGCCTTGCCGGGGGAGGCGGGCACGATATTCATCTGGCAGGCGGAAAACTCTATGCGCGAGGCAAGG
>JALSHK010000349.1 GCA_026982275.1 Paracoccaceae bacterium
AGGAAAGGGTCGGGGCTCACACCCAGCGTGGTCGCCATCTGGATGGCGATGGGGGCGGCGACGATGGTGGTGGCGGTATTGTTCAGCACATCCGAAAGCGTCATGGTCACGATCATCAAAATGGTCAGGATCGCCCAGGCGGGCATGCCGGCGGTCAAGCCCAGCAACCAGCCGGAGATCAGCTCGGTGCCGCCCGAGGTTTCCAGTGCGGCCCCGAGCGGGATCATCGAGCCAAGCAGCACCACTACCGGCCAGGATATATGGTTGTAAATCTCGGAGATCGGCAGAATTTTGAACAGCACAAACCCGACCACAACCAGCCCCAGCGCAACGGGAAGATAGACCAGCCCGAAGCTGGCCGCGGCCACGGCGGCGGCAAAAAGCCCGATGGCCAGCCAGACCTTTTTTTCTTCGGTAACGGCCAGCCCGCGCTCCGCCAGCGGCAGGCAGCCCAGCCATTCAACCACTTCGCCGCTTTGTTCGCTTGGCACCAATAGCAGCAAAATATCGCCCGCCCGAACCTCGGTTTTGCGGATCTGGCTTTTGATCTTTTTGCCTTGGCGGGCAATGCCCATAAGCACGGTGCGGCGCCGCCAGCCAAGGCCGATTGCCATCGCGGTTTTGCCGTTGATGCGGGATTCTTCGGTGACCACCACCTCGATCACGCTCAGCCCGTCCCCGTCAGCGCGCAGGGCTTCCTGGCGTTTGGCATCGGCAAAATCCAGCGAAAGGGCGGCACGAAATTCATCCAGCGCATCGGGGGTGGCCTCCAGCACCAACGCGTCTCCGGCTTCCAGCTTGCTCGACCCTGCAGTGCCATAGCGCCGCTTTCCCTCGCGCACGAGGCCAAGAATGGCCACATCGTTTTTATCGGCGGTCTGATATAGCTCCGAAAGCCGCTGGCCGATGAGTTTTGACTCGTCCGGCACGGTAAGCTCGGCAATATATTGCGCGATATCCGCCATCGGATCGCTGGCCGCATCGCCTTTGGGCTGCGGAATTAGCCGCCAGCCGATCAGGGCGACGAATAACAGCCCTGCAATGGCAGCGACCAGGCCGACAGGGGCGAAGTCAAACATGGCAAAAGGCTCGCCTAGGCTGTCTTCGCGAATTGTGGCGATGATGATATTGGGCGGGGTGCCGATCAGGGTGATCATGCCGCCAAGGATGGTGGCAAAGGATAGCGGCATCAAAGACAGCCCGACGGGGCGCTTGGCCTTGCGCGCGGTCTGGATATCCACCGGCATTAATAGCGCCAGCGCGGCTACGTTGTTCATAAAGCCCGAAAGCACACCGCCAATGGTGCCCATCAAGGTGATATGCGCGCCCAGCGAGCGGGAGGCATCCACCAGGGTGCGGGTGATGAGGAAAACCGCGCCCGAGCGCACAAGACCGGCAGAGACCACCAGCACCAGCGCGACGACCAGAGTTGCCGGGTGGCCAAAGCCGGAAAAGGCTTCCTTGGTGGGAATCACACCCGCAACCACGCCGATCAATAGTGCGGTAAAGGCCACGAGATCATAGCGAAATTTGCCCCATAGCAAGAAGACAAAGACAGCCCCGAAAAGGGAAAACAGGATGATTTGATCGGTGGTCATGAAGGCTCCGCGAAGTTTTCCGTATCCAAGCGGAATTGGCCTCAAAATGCAATGGCTGGATGTGGGCCTGCCGAGCGAAGCGAGGCCACGGCCAGCGGCAGGCGTTTTTCAGCTTGCTGAAAAATGTGTCTTTGGTGACGGGGGCTTTAGCCTCCGGGAGCCAAAGACAAGCCCGCAAGCTCCGGGCAGCCCCGGGCGCGCGCCGCCTCGGCGACCCTTCGGGCCACCTCGGCGGCGCGGGTCGGGCCAGCCCGACCATGTGTGGCGATAGGTTCGGCTTGCAGCG
>JALSHK010000350.1 GCA_026982275.1 Paracoccaceae bacterium
GGATCTGGGTGTCGCTGCCACTGGCGATCTATGCGCTGCTGCTCTCCACGTTGATCGCCTTTCCGATCGGCATTATCGCCGCCACCAAGCGCGGCTCATGGGCCGATTGGGTGGTGATGGGGGGCACGCAGCTTGGCGTCGCCATTCCCAATTTCTGGTTTGCGATGATTGTGGTCAATATCTTTGCGCTGAAATTCCGCTGGTTTTCCGCTGGCGGCTTTCCGGGCTGGGATTCCCCGTCGGCGGCCCTGATGGCGCTTACCTTGCCGGCCTTTGTGCTGGCCTTGCCGCAGGCCTCCATTCTGGCGCGGGTCATGCGCTCGGCGCTGCTGGATACGCTGGGCGAGGATTTTATGCGCACCGCGCGGGCCAAGGGGCGCACACGGCGCGGCGCGCTGCTGCATCATGCCTTGCGCAATGCGCTTATTCCGGTGCTGACAATCATCGGCCTGCAATTTTCGTTTTTGCTGGCGGGGGCCATTATCATCGAACAGATTTTCTATCTGCCCGGCCTTGGCAGCATGATCTTCAAGGCCATCACCCAGCGCGATCTGATTGTGGTGGAAAGCGTGGTGATGCTGCTGGTTTTTGCGGTAATCATGGTCACGTTTATCGTGGATATCACCTATGCCTGGGTGGATCCCAGATTGCGCAGGCCGGCATGAAGGCGCTGCTGAAAAAGCCCGGCTTTGCGGTCGGCTTTGCCATGGCGGTGGTTTTTGTGCTGGCGGCGTTGGTCTCGCTGGTCTGGACGCCATATTCCGTGCTGGGGGTGGATATCGCCAACAAGCTGCAATTCCCCGATGCCGGAAATTGGCTTGGCACTGATCAACTGGGCCGCGATATCCTGTCGATGATCATGGTGGGGGCGCGCACCTCGATTGCGGTGGCGATTGTGGCGGTGGGCATTGGCGCCGGGCTGGGGGTGCCGCTGGGGCTGGCGGCGGCGGCGCATAAAGGCTCGCTGCTGGACGAAATAATCATGCGCGGCAATGATCTGGTATTTGCCTTTCCGGCGCTTTTGATCGCCATTCTGATTACGGCGGTTTTTGGCGCTTCGGCGATCAATGCCATCATTGCCATCGGTATTTTCAATATTCCGGTTTTTGCCCGCATCAGCCGCGGCGGCGCGCTCAGCCTCTGGACGCGGGATTTTATCTTGGCGGCGCGGGTGGCAGGCAAGGGGCGGTTGCGCATCAGCCTTGAGCATATCCTGCCCAATATCACCAATCTTCTGATCGTGCAGGGCACCATCCAGTTCAGCCTTGGCATTCTGGCCGAAGCCGCGCTTTCCTATATCGGCCTTGGCGCGCAGATCCCGACTCCGAGCTGGGGCCGGATGCTGGCCGACAGCCAGACGCTGGTTTCCTTTGCGCCGCATCTGGCGATCTTTCCGGGCGCGGCGATTGTGCTGACGGTGCTGGGCCTTAATCTGATGGGCGATGCGCTGCGCGACCATTTTGACCCCAAGCTGCGGCGGGAAAGAGAATGAGCCTGCTGCGAATAGAGGGGCTGAGCCTGAGCATCGGCGCGGCGGAAATTCTGCACGATGTATCGCTGCGGGTGCAGGCGGGCGGCATCACGGCGGTGATCGGCGAAAGCGGCTCTGGCAAATCCATGACGGCTTATTGCGTGAACCAGCTATTGCCGCGCGGCGCGCAGGCTGCGGGGGCGCTGGAATTTGACGGGGTGGATATGCTGGCGCAAGACGAGGCCCGGCTTTGCCAGATACGGGGTCGCGATATCGGTATGGTATTTCAAGAGCCGATGACCGCGCTCAACCCGTTGCAAACCATCGGCGCGCAAGTGGCCGAGACCGTGCTGATCCATGGCGGCAGCAGCCAGCGCGAGGCGCAGGATATCGCCCGCGAAACC
>JALSHK010000351.1 GCA_026982275.1 Paracoccaceae bacterium
GCCATCGTCGGAGCTGGATACCAGATGGGCATCCCAGATTTTGTCATAAAGAGTCTTGGCGGTCATGGGGGGCTCGCAAATTTGGAGGGAAAGCATAAGGATGAAAGGGATGCTTAAGCTTGCACCGCCCGCAAAAGACGATCGCCGTGGAATCTCCACGGCAGCCGTGTATGGTCATCAAGATCAAAAAACCGTTTCATATGGCCTTTTTACGCGGGAAACTCCCGGGGGGCAAGCGCGGGAATTCCGGGATGGTTTTCACCCGCACCGGATCGGCGATCGCACAAGCCGAATAGGCTCCGGAGCCCTTGCGGGCCAGCGGTTTTCTGCCACGCCGGTTTATCCATGCCTCCTTTAGATTGCAGCCTGTTGAATCAGGAGTTGTTTTTACGTGATAAACTCATTAAATACCGAATATTCACAATATTCAGGTCAATAATTGGAAAATAGCGTCAAATTCCCGCATTTACTCAAAGCCGCGATTTTCGAAGGTCTGGAACCTGATTTCAAAACCGCCTTCCTGAATGCCTGCAGCGAAAAAATATTCCAGTCCGAAACGATTGTTCTGGAGCAGGGAGAGCCATCTGTAGGGATGATAATCGTGGCGCATGGTTATGTGGACGTAACCTATGTAGGGGAAGATGGCCGGCAGCTTTTTCTTGTCCGCTCCCGGGCAGGCTCGGTTCTTGGCGAAGTAGAAGCCATATCGGACGGACCATGCGCCGCTACCTGCACAACATCCAAACAGGCTATTTTGCTTTTTTGCTACAAGCCACAGCTGATAGAGGCGTTGCGCTCACTCGGCTTCATCAAGAATATCACAAAAATCTTCCATCAGCGGCGGGTGAAAGACAACCTTCTCAAACATATAAGACAATTCGGATCCGTCGAGACACGCCTGCGCAGCCATTTATTCATCCTGTCGGAGACCGGGCGGAAAGTCGGCGAAACCCAATCCTATCTGGCGGCAGTGGTCGGGTGTTCACGACAGACCATCAACCGCGAATTGTCCAAGCTTCGCCAGGCGCAAATCATCCGGCAAGAGGGGAATGAAATCATTGTGCTTGATCGGGCGGCTTTGCAAAAGGACACCGGATTGTGAAACGCGCAGTGGTTTACAGCCCGTAGCGGCGCTGCCGTGCAAAGCGCGGCGCATATATTTATCATGTGCAGGTGCGCCTATTGAAGATATTTCGCTGCCGCCTGCCCCGCATGGCGTCCGGTCGCCAAGCATCCGTTAAGCAAATATCCGCCTGTCGGGGCTTCCCAATCCAGCATTTCGCCCGCGCAAAACACCCCGGGCAAGGCCCGCAGCATCAACCCCTCATCCACCGCTGCATGTGCCACCCCGCCCGCGGTCGAGATCGCCTCATCCATCGGGCGCGGGGCTTGCAGATGCACCGGCAGCGATTTCAGCAGCCCCGCCAGATCAAACGGATTATCCACCCGCCGCGCCTGTTCATTCTCGAAAAACAGCGCTGCCTTGGCCCCGGTAATCCCCACGGTTTTGCGCAGGAAATTCCCGAGGCTCTGCTTGCCCCGCGTTTGCCGCACCTTTTCAGCCACCATCGGCATCGGCAGGTCTGGCAGCAAATCCACAAGCATATCCACGCCGCCTTCCTCCATGCCATCCCGCAGCGCGGCTGACAGGTTATAAACCGCGCCACCCTCCACACCCTTGCGCGAAATCACAAATTCGCCACGGCTTTCGGCCTTGCCAAAGCGCAGGCGCACGGGCTTGATGGGCGCGCCGAAATGCGGCTCCATATGCCTGGACCATTCCACAATAAAGCCCATATTGGCAGGCTTGAACGGCGCCAGCTCCACGCCGGATTTCGCCAGAATTTCCGCCCATGCCCCATCCGAGCCAAGCC
>JALSHK010000352.1 GCA_026982275.1 Paracoccaceae bacterium
AGGGGCAAACCGCGATTCGCGATGTGCAGCCCCTGTTTGCCGAGCTGGCCATGGGCGGGGTGGCGATCGCCCATAACGGCAACCTGACCAATGCCGACGCGCTTCGAAAAGAGCTGATCCAGCACGGTTCGATCTTCCAGAGCAGCTCGGATAGCGAATGCATCGTGCATCTGATGGCGCGCAGCTTTCAGGCCAATATCCCCGAGCGGCTAAAGGATGCCCTGCGCCGCGTTGAAGGCGCGTTCAGCGTTATTGCCATGACCCGAACCAAGCTGATTGGCGTGCGCGATGCGCTTGGCGTGCGCCCCCTTATGCTGGGCAAGCTTGGCGAGGTATATGTGCTTTCCTCCGAAACCTGTGCGCTGGATATCATAGGCGCGGAATTTATCCGGGAGATCGAACCGGGCGAGATGGTGGTGATTACCGGCAGCGACGTGCAAAGCAGCTTTCCCTTTGCCAAAGCCCAATCGCGGTTTTGCATTTTCGAGCATGTCTATTTCAGCCGCCCCGACAGCATACTGGGCGGCCGCTCGGTCTATGAAACCCGCCGGCGCATCGGGGTAGAGCTGGCCAAAGAGGCCCCCGTGGAGGCCGACCTTGTGTGCCCCGTTCCCGATAGCGGCACGCCAGCGGCGATTGGCTATTCCCAAGAAAGCGGCATCCCCTATGCCATGGGCATTATCCGCAACCAGTATATGGGCCGCACCTTTATCGAGCCGACCGAGAGCATCCGCAATATGGGCGTGCGCCTGAAGCTGAATGTGAACCGCGCCCTGATCAAGGGCAAACGGGTGATTCTGGTGGATGATAGCGTAGTGCGCGGCACCACCACCGTTAAAATCCGCGAGATGTTCGAGGATGCGGGGGCCAGGGAAGTGCATTTCCGCATTGCCTCGCCGCCCACCATGTGGCCCTGCTTTTACGGGGTCGATACCCCCGAGCGCGGCAAGCTGCTGGCCAGCAATATGACAGAAGCACAAATGCAAAAACACCTCGCGGTGGATAGCCTGCGCTTTATCAGCCTTGACGGTCTTTATCGCGCGGTATCCGCAGGCCAGCCCCGCAACAACGATCAGCCACAATATTGCGACGCGTGCTTTAGCGGTGACTATCCCGTGCCGCCAACAGATAAAATCGCGGCCAACGAGATAAAGCTAAAGCCCGGCAAACAAGCACCGCTGCCCCTGTAATGCCTGGAATTTCCGGGCCATTCACATTCACAATTTCGAAAACGCCCGAAATTCGCCACATTTCTTCCATTTTACCGCCCCAATTCCCGCCTATATACGAGCCTGCATGCAGAGCCGCCTTATTGAGTGCCGCCGTGTAAAGATTTTGCTCTGTATGCACTATCACGTAATTATCGCGCCCGGTAAGGGCTATGTGCATAAGTATCGAGTATAGGCCGCCCTATCGGGGGCGGCCTTTTTATTTGTGTTTCCCATGCCGCCAAAACCCTTTAAAAGGCCAGCATCACCTTCAAATGAAAGCCCGTCCCATGGCCCCTCGCAAAAACAAAAAGCCCGAATGGATTATCGAAAAAGAACGCGCCAAGCGGGGCGATGCCGCCGAATCCATCTGGCTGTTCGGCATCCATGCGGTGCGTGATGCGCTGATGAATCCCAAGCGCGAAAAGCTGCGGCTGATGGTCACAAAAAACGCTGCCGACCGGCTGGCCGATGCCATCGCCGGATCAGGAATAGAGCCGGAAATTATGGATCCGCGCAATTTCAACCCGCCGATCGATGCGCAATCGGTGCATCAGGGCGCGGTGCTGGAGGTGAAGCCGCTGAACTGGGGCTCGGTTTCAGAGCTGTGCGCGCCCGGGGATGATGCCCCGCTGCTGGTGCTGCTGGACCGGGTGTCGG
>JALSHK010000353.1 GCA_026982275.1 Paracoccaceae bacterium
GCATGGCTTTTGCGCAATTCGGGCCGGATGCCGCCTTTCTTGTGTTTTATGTGGCGGTGTGGATTGCGGCCATGGCGCTGCTGAGCTTTGCCAAATGGCTGACGGCGGCGGGCTTTACCCCGATATGGGGCGCGCTGACCTTTCCGGCGGCCACCTTCACCAATATTAACCTTGTGGCCATGGGCAAGGGGCTGGGGCTGATCGCCACTCTTGGCTCCATTATCGGCGGGGTAATCGCGACAGCGCTTATCTTTTATATCACCTACAGGGCATTAAAGATGTGGGCAGGGCAGAAGCTGTCACAAAAAACCGGAGCGGCAGTGGCCTAGGGGCTTCCCTTTTGCGCTGCAACATGCGATAGGAAGGCGTCAAAGATAACCCCTAACTGGGAGGTCCGATATGGACATATCCGAGGCGCTCACCTTTGACGACGTATTGCTGGTTCCCGGCGCATCCGAAGTGATGCCGGCTACGGCCGATACCCGCACAAGGCTTACCAAATCCATTTCCATGAATATCCCGCTGCTTAGCTCGGCGATGGATACCGTGACCGAAAGCAGAATGGCAATCGCCATGGCGCAGGCGGGGGGAATCGGGGTTTTGCACCGCAATCTGGATATAGACGAGCAAGCGAGGCAGGTGCGTGCGGTGAAGCGCTTTGTCAGCGGGGTGGTGGAAAATCCGATCACCCTGACGCCCGATCAGACACTGGCAGACGCCAAAGCCCTGCAAGCGCGCTATAAGGTGACCGGCTTTCCGGTGGTGGATGAGCAAGGCCGCGTTCTGGGGATTGTAACCAACCGCGACATGCGCTTTGCCAGCGCCGAGGATACCCCCGTTTCCACCATGATGACCGCGGATAATCTGGCGCTGCTGCCGGAGCCGGCAGACCTTGCGCAGGCCAAAAGCATCATGGAAGCGCGGCGGATAGAGAAGCTGCTGATTGTGAATGGCAATAACGAGCTGACAGGGCTGCTGACGATCAAGGATATCGAGCAGGCGGTGCTTAATCCGCAGGCCTGCAAGGATGATATGGGGCGTTTGCGGGTGGCGGCGGCTTCGACCGTGGGCGATTCAGGCTTTGAGCGCTCGATGGCCTTGGTGAATAGCGGGGTGGATGTGATTGTGATTGATACCGCCCATGGCCATTCCAGCGCCGTAGGCGATGCGGTGCGCAAGCTTCGCGCGGCCGCGCCCGATGTGCAGATCGTGGCGGGCAATGTGGCCACGGCGGCCGCCACCCGCAGCCTGATCGAGGCGGGGGCGGATGCGGTCAAGGTCGGCATCGGGCCGGGGTCTATCTGCACCACGCGGATCGTGGCAGGGGTTGGCGTGCCGCAGCTTACAGCGGTATCTGATTGCGCCAGGGAAGCGGCCAAAACCGGCCATATGGTGATCGCCGATGGCGGCATCAAATTCTCCGGCGATTTTGCCAAGGCGATCGCGGCGGGCGCAAGCTGCGCCATGATCGGCTCCATGCTGGCGGGCACAGACGAGGCCCCCGGCGAGATGTTTTTATACCAAGGGCGCAGCTTTAAGGCCTATCGCGGCATGGGGAGCGTAGGGGCGATGGCGCGCGGCTCGGCGGATCGCTATTTCCAGAAAGAGGTCTCGACCGAAAAACTGGTGCCCGAAGGCATTGAAGGGCAGGTGGCCTATAAGGGGGCGGCGGGGAATGTGCTGCACCAGCTGGTAGGGGGGCTGCGCGCCGCTATGGGCTATACCGGCAATGCCACGATTGCAGAAATGAATAGCGGCTGCAAATTTGTAAAAATCACCACAGCGGGGCTAAGCGAAAGCCATGTGCATGATGTGCAAATCACCCGCGAAAGCCCGAATTACCGGGGCGGGTAGTGCAGATATTTCAA
>JALSHK010000354.1 GCA_026982275.1 Paracoccaceae bacterium
CCATCGCCACCCCGCCTTTTTTATGCCCCAAAAACGCCTCGGCGGCCTTGAACAGCGAGGTGGACATCCCGCCAAGGGTCGCAAACTGCCCCATCAGCAAAAACAGCGGCACAATGGAGAGAGAATAGGAGGAAAACTGGCCATAGGTGAGGTTTTTCATCAGGCCGGAAATCATATCGAAATTGCCGATCACCAGCGCATTGCCGCCAATGCCCACGATCAGCATCGAAAGCCCGATCGGCATGCGCATAAAAATCAACGCCAAAACCACTACAAAGGACCATAGCCCCAAATCAAAATTGCTCAATGCACCGCTCCCGAGCTGGCCACACTTCGCCCCTTGAGCAAAGCTTCGCCCGAGCGCAGCACGCAATAGGCTGAAATAATTACAAAAATACCGGCACCAAACAGCGCAGCCCCATAGCTCCACCAGATCGGATAGAGCAATATCCAGCTGGTTTCGCCATTATTGAATTTATCAATCGTGCCGAGCAAATGCTGATAGCCAAGAAAAACCGCCACCCCCAGCATCAGCCAATCCGCGATGAAATCGATCAGCCGGTTTATGCCTTTGCCAAAAAATCCGGTCATGATTGCCACTTCGGCATGACCACGATTCAGGGTCACGATCGGCAGGAATGCAAAGATGATAAAGGCCATTCCCGCTTCCACCATTTCGGCTTCGCCCGGTATCGGCCCCAGCGCGAGCAGCGGCTCCACCACGGTATCATAGCTTTTTTTCAGCAATTTCCCCAGCTTGCTGGCGCTCATCCCCGCCACGCTTATCGTGGTCATCAGCATCACCGCTACCAGCACAACGCCGCCAATCAGCGCCGAAAACCACGCCAGCGCCGCCATCGGCTTTTCGAGTTTTTCAATCAACGCGCATCCCCTTGGTTATGATGCTCGGCGCGTTGTTCAATATCTCCACATCAAACCCCGCGATTCGCTTATACGCTCTTGCCATTTCTAACCGCTCGGTCAGGGAAAGAACATCATCAATATTTTCAAAAGCTCCGCCCGTGCGCTCTTCCACCACCTGCATCACCTGATCCGGCCCGTTGCCCCGATTGGCCAGCACCACCGCATTGCATTTGGGGCGGCGGTCGGCGTCATAGGCCGTGAGCGCCGCCGCGCCGATGCCCAGCTCCACAAAGCACCGCCCCAGCATCCGGGCATCCAGGATCGCCTGCGTCGCGCCATTGGAGCCGATGGGATACATCGCATGCGCCGCATCGCCCAGAAGCGTCGCACGTCCGAAACTCCAGCGCTCCAATGGATCGCGGTCAATCATCGGAAATTCATATATGGTGTCTGCGGCTTTAATAAGCGCCGGAATATCCAGCCAGTCAAAATTCCAGCCTGCAAAAGCGGGCAGGAAATCCGCCAGCTTCCCTTGCCGGTTATAATCCTCGCGGTTCCAGCTCGCATCCGGCGGGAATTTCAGCTCGGCAATCCAGTTGATCACGGCCTCGCCATTTTCATCGGGGGCGCTTATCGGATAGGTGACAAATTTCTGGCTTTCATGCCCCGCCATCGCCATGCTCGCCCCGCTCAGGAAAGGCACCGCGCACGTGGTGCCGCGCCACAAAACCGCCCCCGCCCAGACCGGCGCGCCCTCCCCGGGGTAAAACCCCGCGCGGATTTTCGAGTGCAGCCCGTCTGCCCCGATCAGCACCGCGCCGCGCTCTTCGGAGACAGCACCACGGCGCTCTACCTGCACCCGCACGCCATCTGCATCCTGCGTGAAGCCGACCACCGCAGCCCCCGTTTCCACCACATCGCCAAGCCGCGCACGCACCGCCCGCAAAAGCATCATCTGCAATTCGCCCCGATGAATGGAATATTGCGGCCATTTATATCCCGC
>JALSHK010000355.1 GCA_026982275.1 Paracoccaceae bacterium
TGATCTGGAAGCGGCCGGAACTGACGAAGAGCTGTGGGAGCTGCATCGGGAGCTGATGGGCATCACGCGCTATAATTTTGTCTTGCGCTATTTTATGTCCGAAGAGATGGATGTGGCCTTAACCCTGCGGGACCAGCATAAAGCCGCCCGCAATAGCCGTCTGCTCAAGCCGCTTTGCAAGGCGCGCAAGCCGGTGGAATGGTTTTTCAACAGCAAGTATATTTTCAGCCTGTCGGGAAATGATACCGGCTCGAATTTCCTGATGGCGGCCAATTCCAATTCGGTGGTGCTAAAGGAAGAAGACGGGTGGGAGCTTTTTTATACCAACGAATTCCGCCCGTGGGAGCATTATATCCCGCTATCCCCAGGTGCGCTGGACACAGAGGAAAAACTCGCCTGGGCCAAAGACAACCCGAAGGCCTGCAAGGAAATGTCTGCCGCGGCACGGGCGGTTTGTGCCAGGTTCGCTTCTGCCGAAAACCGCCGGCACTACCTTGGTGCGATCCTGTCCTATCTGGCCAATGCCCGTTGACTTGCCGGCAAAATTCGCGGCTTATACAGCTTTAATCAAAGGAGGGGGAAATGCAGGCAGCCCTGACCATCGATCTTTCTGCCATAATAGACAACTGGCGCGCGCTGGATGCCCTTTCCGGCCCGCAAGTGGAAACCGGCGCGGTAATCAAGGCCGATGCCTATGGCCTCGGGGCGGCCACGGTCGGCCCTGCCCTAGCCAAGGCGGGCGTAAAACGGTTTTTTGTGGCGCAGGCAGAGGAGGCGGTGGCGCTGCGCGAGGCCCTTGGCCCTGCCCCCGAAATCTATAATTTCAGCGGCCTGATGGCGGGCGATGACGAGGCGATCATAAAGCACGGCATGATCCCCGTGCTGAATTCCGCCACGCAGGTCAAAGCCTTTGCCAAAGCCCATGCGGGGCACCCCTGCGGCATCCAGCTGGATACCGGCATGAACCGCCTCGGGATGGAGGCGCTGGAAGCCGCTTCGGTGGCGCTGGATATCGCCGCGCTCAAGCCCGACCTTGTGATGAGCCATCTCGCCTGCGCCGACGAGCCGCTGCACCCGATGAACGCCTCCCAGCTTGCAGCCTTTAACGCCATGTCTTTTGCCATGCCCGCTTCGCGCAAAGCCCTCGGCGCCACCGGCGGTATCCTGCTCGGCGCGCCGTTTCACTTTGATCTCACCCGTCCGGGCATCGGCCTTTATGGCGGCGAGCCGTTCAAGAATGCCCGCCCCGTGGTGCAGCTGGACCTGCCCGTGGTGCAGGTCCGAGATGTGTTGCCCGGCGAGGCTGTCGGATATGGTGCCGCATGGGTGGCCACCCGCCCGAGCAAAATCGCCACGGTTTCCAGCGGCTATGCCGACGGGATATTGCGCGCGGCCAAGGGTTTTTCGCTTTATGCCGGCACCACCCCCTGCCCCGTGGTCGGCCGCATTTCGATGGATCTGATTACGGTGGATGTGACCGACCTTCCGGCGGTGCCGCCAATCCTGAGCCTGCTCAACGCCACGCAAACCGTAGATGTGCTGGCGCAAAAAGCCGGCACGATCGGCTATGAAATCCTCACCAGCCTAGGCAGCCGCTACCGGCGCCGCTATACTGGGGCCTGAAAACCGGAGGCCGATTTGGAAGATATTCTCGCCGTGGCCCGCGTGCTGATCGCGCTGGCCTTTTACACCACCGCTTATATCCTGCCACCAGCGCTGGTGCTCGGCGCACTTATTCGCCTGGCCCTGCGCTGGCATGCCGACTGGCGGCTTATGCTCGCCACCCTGCTTGCCGCGCTCTTGCGCAGCTATTTTATTGCCACCGGCAACCAGCAGAATGTGGAGTCTTTTAGTGGCG
>JALSHK010000356.1 GCA_026982275.1 Paracoccaceae bacterium
GCGCTCAATATTTACGAGCGCCATAAACCCTTCGCCAAAGAGCCGGTGGAGACATGGTTCGATTTTGGCCATCTTTCGCTTTACTACCAGTCAAAGCGGAATTTTTCTGTGGCGCGGGCCTTTAACAGCATTGAATCAAATGGCATCATGCTGCGAAAATCATCGGACCAGACCCATAAAATGCGGGCGGAATCTATCTGGTTTCGCGATCTCCCCTATGATTTACGCCCCTATGCGCCGCGCTATCTCGGGCAATCGGATCGTGATCACCGCGCCGGATACAGCCTCGAATATATCTATCAGCCGCTGCTGAGCGATCTGTTTGTTTTCGGCCATTTGCCCGGGCATGTCTGGTCGGGCATTCTGTCGGGCTGTTTTGACTTTCTCGATATTGCCGGCCGGCACCGCCCTTTGGCCGAGTCCCCCGAAAGCTCGGCGGATTTTGCCGGTGAATTTTTTACCCAGATGTTTGCCGAAAAAACCAGGGTCCGGTTTGGCGGGTTTATAGAATCCCGGGGGCCGGATTTTGCAAAAGACCTTATTCTGAACGGCGAAAAAACCGGTCCCGTAGAGGGCTTGATCGACGCGCTGCTGGCCCGCATTCGTCCGACCACCCCTGACGATATCCGCCTGATTCACGGTGATTTCTTTTTTGGCAACACCTTTTACGATTTCAAGGCCGCGCGGGTGCTGACCATCGATCCCCGCGCCATGACCTGGAGCGGCCAGCCCAGCTATTATGGCGATTATCGCTATGATGTCGCGAAGCTGGCCCATTCGGTGATCGGCAAATATGACCACATCCTCAACCAGCGCAGCCGCCTGATCGAGCATGGCCCGCAGCTGTGGGAATTCATCCCGACCGATATTCCCGAGCCTCTGCGCATGTCGGAAATGCTTTATGATCTGGCCGAACAGCATTTTGGCATTTCCAGAAACGAGCTGCTGGCCATGACGGCGCTGATGTTCTTTTCCATGCTGCCGCTGCATGCTGAATCCGCTCAACGGCAAAAGCATTTATTTGCCAATGCGCTGAGGTTGGCGCAGCTTTGTCTGGAGGCTAAATGAACTTCATCTTTCCCATGGGCGGGCTTAGCCAGCGCTTTACCGATGCGGGCTACACGGTGCCAAAATATATGCTGGATCTGCACGGGTTCAGCGTGTTCGAGCATGCAGTTATCGGCTTTGAGCGCTATTTCGCCGCGCATAATTTTGTCTTTGCCCTGCGCAAAGATCCCGAAGCCGAGGCCTTTGTGCAGGAAAAATGCCGCGCCATGGGCATTCCGGATGAAAACCTGCAAATTGTTACGCTTGATGGCCCCACCAGCGGACAGGCCGAAACCGTCTGGATCGCAATCGGGCAAGCGGCGCTGCACCCCGATGACCCGATCGTGATCTTCAATATCGATTCGTTCCAGTCCGATTTCATCCTGCCCGAAAAGCTCGATCTGGAGCATATCGCGGGCTATCTGGAGGTATTTATCGGCGAGGGGGACCATTGGTCATTTGTGCTGCCCGGGCCGGATTTCTCGGCGCTAAGGGTGACCGAAAAACAGCGGATATCCGAGCTTTGCTCCTCGGGGCTTTACCATTTTCGCCGCGCTGGGGATTTTTGCGCCGCTTTCGAGCAAACGCTGGATATGCAGCTCTCCGAGCTTCAGGGCGGCGAGCGCTATGTGGCACCGCTCTATAATACGCTGATCGCCAAAGGCCTGCCGGTGAAATACCATCTGGTTTCGGCTTCGGATGTGACCTTTTGCGGCACACCTGATGAATACACCCTGCTTCTGGAACAAGATCCGCCCCCGACAACAAAAGCCCTGAAGCACCGGGGCAGGGGATAGGCCAGGGG
>JALSHK010000357.1 GCA_026982275.1 Paracoccaceae bacterium
TAGATGCGCGTCAGCATTAAACGGGGCCACATCCCCCATTTCAAAGGACCATACCCATGGCTATCCAACGCACATTTTCCATCATCAAACCCGACGCCACCAAGCGCAACCTGACCGGCGCGATTATCGCCAAATTCGAGGCCGCCGGCCTGCGGGTTGTGGCCTCCAAGCGCATCCAGCTCACGCTGGCGCAAGCACAGGAATTTTACGGCGTTCATGCCGAGCGTCCGTTCTTTGGCGAGCTTTGCGAATTCATGATCTCCGAGCCGATTGTGGTGCAGGTGCTGGAAGGCGAAGACGCGATTGCGAAAAACCGTGAGGTGATGGGCGCAACCAACCCGGCTGATGCAGCCGAAGGCACCATCCGCAAGGAATTTGCGCTCTCGATCGGTGAAAACTCGGTGCACGGCTCTGATGCGCCTGAAACCGCCGCCGAGGAAATTGCCTATTTCTTCAGCGGGCTTGAGCTGGTTGGCTGATCTGCCGCTCTGACCCCTAAAAAATCAAGGGCCGCTTCGATTTCGGAGCGGTCTTTTTTTTGCACACCGGCTTTGATTTGGTCAAATTTTTCCCGTAGCGCTTCTTTTTCCGCCCCTTGGCAATCATTCCAGGGCCGCCCTTGCAGGCCCATTACCAAGGCATAATAGCCAATGAAATGCGGCCGGGTGCCGGCGGCAAGCAGCTTTGCATAGGCGGCATCGGCGCCGATTTCGCGCAGCTGTTCGGCGCTTGTTATTCCCGCGCGCTTGAACCCCGCATCTGATGCAGGGCCAAGGTTGCGGATGCTGGAAACAGGCTCAGCCATGGGCGCGCTTTACCGCAGCTTCAAAGCTGGCTTTGGCGGATTGCCACGCTTCGCCGTCAGGGTAGGAAAGCAGCGTGGGCAGAAGCTGGTCGGAAAAATCCTCGCTGGCCTCAAGCGGCAGCAGGCTGGGCAGGTTGTCGATCGAGGTGATTTCAACACCGCCTTTGAGCGCCTCAAACGGGGCATCCCATGTGCTTGGGGCGCTATAGACCGGCAGCGGATTGAAATCGGAAAACGGGTCACAAGACACATCCGAAATCATCCGCAGCTTGCCTTGGCCGAGATCCTCGGGGCGCAAAAGCAGCAGGCCCGGTCCGGTCATCAACACACAATTTACCAATAGATCATGGTCGAGCAGGGCCGCGCGATCAAGATGGCGGGTTTCCTCAATATCCCATTCGGTTACGGCATAGCCCGCCAGCTTTAGCGCCTCGGTCGCCCCTTGGCCCGAACGCCCCTTGGCCCCGATCACAATCGCGGTTTTGTCGCTGGCCAGCCCGTGCAAAATATCCTCCACCTCGGCGCGGCTGTCAAAGCTGCTCACGCCCGCCTCGGGGCCAGCCTTGCCCTGCGCCTGTGCCAGTTGTCGCCATGCTGCCAGCGCCGCCCCCATCCAGCCGGCCCAATAGCCAAAAGCGGCGACGCGGCGGCGGTTGACCGTTAGATATTCAAGATCGTAAAGCTTTCCGCCACCGCGTCCAAAGCGGGCAATCTCGTCTTTCCAGCCGGTTTGAGCCTTGTAAATATGGGCGAAATGAATGAACGGGTTGCGCAGGCTTTCCGGCAAATCCGGCAGTTCTTTCAGGCCCAGAATAGTGGATTCTGCCGGTGCCTGCATCCAGGATCCTGCCGGAATAATCCCGCAGCCCGCCTCTGCATAGGCTTGATCGGGGAAAATGCGCCTCTCGCTGCTTTCCACATCGATTTTGAAACCCGCCTCCAGCAGTGCCTTGGCGTTTTTCGGGGTCAGGGGGGTGCGCCGCTCTGTGGGGCGGGCTTCGCTGCGAAGGATGAATTTCATCGGTGGCTTCCTGTTGCATCTGTTTGTGATATGTTAGGCTGGGATTGCCCTCTTGCGCAATGCCTGATGGGGCAACGTGCCACGGTGAATTTTGCGTATTGTGGCTTACCTAGGCACTATGAAATTCCGCGCGCTTGAAGCCGCAAAAGGAGAGACTATGACCCATATCGTCATTCTAGGCAGCGGCTTTGGTGCGCTCACCGCGATCAAACAGATCCGCAAATCCGGCATTGCCGCCGAGATCACCGTGGTATCGCCCCATAATCGGCTAACCTATCTGCCGAGCCTTATCTGGATGCCTTCGGGCCTGCGCAAAGCCTCCGATATCGAGGTCGACCTCGGGAATTTCTTTGCCCGCGAGAAGGTGAAATGGCACCAAGGCTCGGTGACCGGCGTTTCGGATGGCGGGCGGAGCGTCGAGACCGATACCGGCAGCCTGAGCAATGACTACCTGATTATCGCCACGGGCGGGCGCTATATCCAAAAGCTGCCGGGCATCAAGGAGCACGCGATTATTCCCTGCCAAGGCTCGGCCATGGGGCAAAAAATCCATGATCGCCTGAAGGCCATGGATGGCGGCACCATCGCCGTGGGTTTTGGCACCAATCCCAAAGAGCCAAAAGCCGTGCGCGGCGGGCCGATGTTTGAATTCATGTTTGGCATCGAGACCTTGCTGCGCAAAGAAGGGCGGCGCGATAAATTCAATATCGTGTTCTTCAACGGCTCCGAAACCCCGGGCATCCGGCTGGGCAAAAAAGCGGTATCGGGGCTGCTGGCCAAGATGAAAAAACGCGGTATCGTCACCCATCTGGGTGCCAAGCCCATTCGCATCGAGGCCGATAAGGTGGTGACCGAGCGCGAGGAAATTCCGGCGGATCTGGTGCTGATGATGCCCGGGCTAACAGGGCCGCTCTGGCTGGATAATACCGGGCTGCCGCGCTCGGCTGGCGGCTTTGTGCAGGCTGACGAGAAATGCCGCGTTGCGGGCTGGGATCAAACCTATGTAGTGGGCGATACCGGCTCGTTTCCCGGGCCGGAATGGCTGGCCAAACAGGCGCATCAGGCGGATTTGCAGGCGGTGGCGGCGGTGGCCAATATCGTGGCTGAAGTGAAGGGCGATGCCCCCGCGACCGATTTCAAATCGGAGCTGATCTGCATTGTCGATACGCTGGATTCCGGTATCGTGGTATTTCGCAACACCAAGCGCACGCTGTTTTTCCCCTCATTCAAAATGGGGCATTGGGCCAAGCGCATGTTTGAATGGATGTATCTGCGAGGCTATCGATAAGCTGGAAATCAAAGCTCGGGGTTCCGGGCAGGCTGTAGGGCGGGCTTCAGCCCGCTACCCCCAGCGCCGGAAAATGCGAAATCTTGCCACGATCCCCCGCCGCAAACCGCCGCAACACGGCCGGATAAAGCCGATGCTCCAGCGGCAATAACCGCTCGGCCAAGCTTTCGGCGCTATCTTGAGGCCATACCGGCATCACCGCTTGCCCCAATATCGGCCCGCCATCCAGCTCGCCGGTCACCTCGTGCACACTACAGCCATGCACGGCCATGCCCGCTTCCAGCGCGCGTTTATGGGTGTGAAGCCCGCGAAAAAGCGGTAGGATCGAAGGGTGGATATTCAGCATTTTTCCGGCCCAGCCATGGATGAATTCCGGCGTTAAAATGCGCATGAAGCCCGCAAGGCATATAATATCGGGCGCGGCGGCTTGCAGGTGGCGGTTCAGCTCGTCCTCAAAGCCGGCGCGGTCTTGGCCAAAGGGGCGATGGTCGACGCAGGCGGTGGCAATGCCCCGCGCGGCGGCCTTGGCCAGCCCGCCCGCCGCCGGATTATTGGACAAAACCAATACCGGCGCTGCGGGGTGATCGGCCTCCATATCCCGCAGCAGCGCTTCCATATTTGAGCCGCCGCCCGAAATCAGGATCGCCACCCGCTTTTTCATTTCAGGCGGCCCGAATATTGCACGCCTTCGCCGGATGTCACCTCGCCAATCCGATAGACGGTTTCGCCGTTAGCCGTAAAAATATCGGTTAGGGCTTCGGCCTGATCCGCGGCGACGATGGCGATCATGCCAATGCCGCAATTGAAGGTCTTGAGCAGCTCGGCCTGCGAGAGATTGGCCTGATCCGCCAACCATGCGATCACCGGCGGCAGGTGCCATGCTGCCAGATCGATGCGCGCGCCAAGGTCTCGGGGCAGGGCGCGGGGCAGGTTTTCGGTCAGGCCGCCGCCGGTGATATGGGCCAGCGCATGCAGCCCGCCCGCGCGGTGCGCCGCCAGGCCCGAGCGCACATAAAGCCGGGTCGGTTCCAGCAGCGCTTTGCCCAGAGAGCCATCCGAAAAGGGCGAGGGCGAATCCCAGCCCAGCCCCGAATTCTCGACGATTTTGCGCACCAGAGAATAGCCGTTTGAATGCACGCCGCTGGAGGCCAGCCCCAGCAGCACGTCCCCGGATTGCACCTGCAATGGCAGGCTGTTGCCGCGCTCCATCGCGCCGACGCTAAAGCCCGCGAGATCAAAATCGCCCTTGGCATACATGCCCGGCATTTCGGCGGTTTCGCCGCCAACCAAGGCGGAATTTGACAGCTTGCAGCCCTTGGCTATGCCGCCAACCACGGCGGCGGCTTCGGAAATATCGAGCTTTCCCGTGGCAAAATAATCTAAGAAAAACAATGGCTCCGCCCCTTGGCAGACCAGATCATTGACGCACATCGCGACCAGATCAATACCGACCGTATCCAGAATGCCGGTATCAATCGCGATGCGCAGCTTGGTGCCAACCCCATCGGTGGCCGCCACCAGAACGGGGTCACTATAGCCGGCGGCTTTCAGGTCAAACATCGCGCCAAAGCCGCCAAGGCCATCCATTACGCCTGCGCGCCTGGTGCTGGCAGCGGCGGGTTTGATCTGCTCGACCAATGCGTTTCCGGCGTCGATATCCACCCCCGCATCGGCGTAAGAAAGGCTGTTTTTGGAATTTCCCATCGGCATATCCTTATGCGGGCGTGATTGAGGAATACGGGGCAGCTTTACCTGATCACGCGGCAAAAGAAAACCTCCCAAAGGGTGGTTGACCATCGCTTTTTACCAAGTTAGACAATGCGCAGGCGGGCCTGTAGCTCAGTTGGTTAGAGCAGAGCGCTCATAACGCTTTTGTCGTAGGTTCGAGTCCTACCGGGCCTACCAAATCAAAAATCGCTATTTTCAAGCGCATCCACAAAGCGGGCTTGGGTGACAATTTTATTGGCCCATGTTTGCTGAACTACGCCGACCCAGTCGGCGAGCGGCACGTAGGGAACATAGGATTCGACAATTACCACGGAATCTTCAACATCCATCGGGGGCAAGCTGGTCAAATCAACATCATCAATGGTAAGCGCAGTTCCCTCGGTGGAATAGGACCACAATACTTCCAGATTTCCAGCGTCGCTTACCTGCAAGGTTGAAACCCGAACCGAGCCAACAGGCTCCAGCGGTAGCATGCGGTTTTGCAATACCAGTAACTGGTCAATGAAGTCGTTGCTGACTTCGGATTGGCGAGAAACAATATCCGCAAGGGTGTAGGAAGTTTTCTGGGCCCCGGCGCGCGCGTCAAAGGCATCGTAAAATACCACACTGCCGATAAACCAGAAAATAAGAACCGGCATCAGGATAACAAATTCAACGGTCAGGGTCGCTGTCTCGTCTTTTTTGAAAGCGCGGAAAGCTGAGAGTAGTCGCTTCATTGGATCACTCCGGCTCGTTGACGAAGGCTGAATAGGAAACCAGGTGAAAAGCCCCGGACGGATCTTTGGGAAGCAGGGCACCAATACCGGCGCCCGGAATTAAGGGATCTACCACAAAACAGGCTCGCGCCACCATAATATCCTGATCAACATAGGAGCCGGTGCTGAATGCCACGACGGGTTGAATTTCAGAGGTTCGATCCACGCAAACAGCATTGGCTCCGCCTATCGGATCGGAAACCTCGACCAGTTCCAGCGTCAAAACATTATTGCAGTCGCGCAGAATGCCGGCATAGCTGCAAATGCTGGCTTTTACATCTTCCGCTGTCGGGTTTGGATCCCGGCCGAGACGAAGGTCGCGGACGGCCAAATTCAAGCCGCGATTCAGCAGTGTCTGCTGGGTCATGAGCCAGCCGGCTTCCACAACAGAAAATACGATCCACATCACCACAGGGATGAGCATAACAAATTCGACTGTTGCGCTGCCGTCTTCGCTCTTGCGAAAACGGCCAAGAACAGACTTGAATCCGCTATAACGTATCATCAGTTTACCAAGCGCAATTTTTGGATGGTGTTTTCTATTGCGCCAAACGCATCCGCCAAATTGGCAGAACCGACGGAATAGAAATTGCTCGGGTCCGATGCGCAGTTCCGCATCTGGTTATACGGGTTCGAGCCATTGGCGATATCCACACCGATCGTGAAAATCGTGATCCCCTGGTTCTTGGCCGCCGTGCAAATATCCTGCATCAGGTCGTCGCCTTCGCTGGAGGTCGTGCGGATGGCGGAAGACAGGAATTCGCCGGTTTCCGGGTCCGTCAGGTAATATCCGGCCCCAACGGGCGGTTCCGAGACCCAGCGGTAATACTCCCACGCATCGGCATTTTGCTGGGTTTCGGCCTCGTCGGTTTGGTATACGTTATAGTTGTCCGGCGGCACGATCATTTCATTGAAATTCTGCCCGTCTGTCATGGCGACAATGAATTTGAGGGTTGTGGTGTCGTCATAGGCGGCAGGCCGGCCCCTGAAGCGGGGATCAACCAGACAAACTCCGCCAGCGCAGGTTCTGGTCAGGCTGCGAACAACGGCCTGGGCGCTTGGGTCCAGCAGATTGGTGGCCCATTTGATGCCGGACCATGTATTGGTCGAGCTTTGGGGGGTCAGGTTATTGATCATAGCGTTGATCTGGTCAACATCATTGGCCAAAGGCAGGATTTCCGAGGAGGCATCAGGGCAGGCCGGAGCCAATACACTGCCCGAGCCGTCAGGCTGGCGGCCAGCCCATAGGTAGAAATGCTGATATTGCTCGGGAGCTGCAAATTGGGAAAAGGCCGTGCTGCGGTAATCGATAGGATCAAAAAGCATGCAGTTTGAATAATTATGCCAGCGGCTGCGCGTATCAAAATTAGGATAAAGTTGAGCTAAGTAGTCTGGCAGAGCGACTTGCCCCGAAAACGGGACCACCGATATGCTGGTATAGCTGGGACGGCGGCCATCCAGCAGGGTGCTGGTGAAATCGGTGGCGGCGCTCTGGAGGAGATCTATCCGGCGGCCCAGAAAATTTCCGTTTATATCGTTAACATCAAAGTTCATCGAGCCTGAAACGTCCAGCACCAGAGAGATTTCTATATTCTGCGAGCCGGTGGATGCGGCTGAAACCGCCTGCCCCCCAAGGGCGTCGATGCCGGTCATGCGCAAGAAATAGGTATCGACACTGAAGGAGGAAGAGACATCGACTCGCTGGGAGGTAAGTGTGAAATCCGGGACAACATTTACGCCAAGCACATCGGGGTCAAATCCGGAGATGCTGACATAAGACCGGACCGTGGCAATGGCTGCGGCTTCTGCAGAGGCAATATTATCCGGGGAATTGGCGATAGCGGAACGTGCATTGCTGGTTGCGGCCAAAACACCGCGATCCAGCGCATCCTGCACCGCGGCGCGCTTGGTTTCCTGATTCATGAAATCAACGGCCATGCCGCCGCCCACAACCATGACCATAAACATGATTAGCGTAAATGCGACAATGCCCCCGTCTTCGTCGTCACGAAAACTTTTCAGCAGTTTGATGTTCATTTCAAATTTCCCTGGCTTGATATTGCTCAACAGCGACTATACGAAATAAATACATGTCGGGTGCCTGAAATTGGCAAAGCATTCCAAATACAGCTGAACCATACCAGAAAATTCCCTGTTTTGCTAGTCACACAGTTCAAATTACTGCTGAATTTTCGCTAAATTCAACCTGTGGGTATTGCTTCTGACGGATCGCCAATAAAATAAGGGTTTTAATGGCGAGCCGCAGTTACCATAGCGTTGATCGTGTCTTTTAGTCGCAGAGATCCAACCAGATTTCCACTGTCATCACGGACATTTGCACAGGTTTCTTCCGAAGAGGACATGGCCTGCGCCGCCGTTTCAAGCCGGTCATCGGGTTTCACCTCTATTTTTATGCCACCTTCAAGCGGCGTCCTGCTCATAATCGTTTCAACGGCAATCACCCGACCTCGGTTAACTTCCTGAATGAAATCAGATATATAGGCATCGGCAGGGTTCAGCACGATCTCTTGTCCAGTGCCTTGCTGGATCACCTCACCATCGCGCAAAATAGCGATTCGGTCACCCAGTCGGAGCGCCTCGTCCAGATCGTGGGTGATAAACACAATGGTCTTTTTCAGCTCGGCCTGAATATCGAGCAAAACCGATTGCATATCGGTGCGGATCAAGGGGTCGAGCGCTGAAAAAGCCTCGTCCATCAGCAGTATATCGGCATCATTGGTAAGCGCTCTCGCCAGCCCGACCCGCTGCTGCATGCCACCCGAAAGTTGATTGGGGTAGTGGTCCTCAAAGCCATCCAGCCCCACCCGCTCGATCCAGCGCTGCGCCCGTTTATGAGCCTCGGCCTTGTCTATGCCCTGAATTTGAAGCCCGTATACCGCGTTCTGAATCACCGTGCGGTGGGGCAGTAGCGCGAATTTCTGGAAAACCATCGCGGTTTTGTGCCGGCGAAATTCCAGCAATTCCGATTTTGACATCTGGCAAACATCGTCATCCTGATAAAGCACCGATCCGGCGGTGGGATCAATCAGGCGGTTTATATGTCGGATCAGAGTGGATTTGCCGGAGCCGGAAAGCCCCATCACCACCTGGATTTTGCCCGCCGGCATCGAAATATTGATATCTTTCAGCCCCAACACATGCCCGTGCTTTTCATTCAGCTCGGCCTTGGACATGCCGTTTTTCACGGCCTCAACGTATTTTTCGCCATCGGGGCCAAAAATCTTGTATAGGTCTTTTATTTCAATGCCTTGACTAGCCATGGATCACCTCCGAGTGCTTTTGCAACCGCTTCCCGAATTTCTGCGATACCCGGTCAAATACAATTGCGATGGCCATGATCGCCAGCCCGTTCATAAATCCCAGGGTGATGTATTGATTATTCACCGCTTTCAGCACTTCCATCCCCAGCCCGCGCACGCCGATCAGGGCGGCAACCACCACCATCGCCAGCGCCATCATGATGGTCTGGTTTACCCCTGCAAAAATATTGGGCAAAGCCAGCGGCATCTGCACGCTCCATAGTTTTTGCCGCGGCGAGGCGCCAAAGGCGTCTGCTGCTTCCAGCACGTCTTTATCCACCAAACGGATGCCCAGATTCGTAAGCCGCACAATCGGCGGAATCGCATAGATGCACACGGCAATCAGCCCCGGGATTTTGCCTAGGCCCAGCAGCAGGATGATCGGGATGAGATAAACAAAAGCCGGCACGGTTTGCATGAAATCCAGCACCGGCGTTATAACGGATTGCACCCGGTCGGATTTGGACATCAATATCCCGGCAGGAATGCCGAAAACAATGCAGACCAGCGTCGCCACCGAAACCAGCGCCAGAGTATACATCGTGTTTTCCCACATGCCCATATAGCCGATCAGCGCCAGCGAGACCAAAGTGCCAAGCACAAGCTGCCAGCTACGCGATCCAAGCCAGACCAGCAGCGCAATGATGGCCATTACCACCGGCCACGGGCTGTTGATCAGCAGCTTTTCAAACCAGACCAGAAAATTGAGCAACGGTTTGAAAAACATCTCCAGGCTTTCGCCATAGGCACGGGAAAAAGACTTGAACGCTTCATCCCCCGCCTTTTTGAAATCCCTTAAATCCGTGCGCCCAATCGCCGGAAATTCATACCACCAGTCCCGCATCGTCCAATCCCTGCCTTACCCAAAAAGAAAACCCGGCAGAAGGCTCCGCCGGGCTTGATATTGTAAAACGATCCTTAAAGGGCCGCTTTTACTCTGGCCGCCACTTCCGGCGAAACCCATTGGGTCCAGACGTCTTCGTAGCGCTCCAGGAACTCGATGGCCGCATCCGAACCTTCGGCCTGCTCATCTGACATATAAACCAGCATCGAACCCATTACCGCACCGGGATAAACCCGCGCCGCGAGGTAATCATTGATCTCGCCGCCATTTTCCATGAAGTCGGGGGTTACGATGGTAAACACCTCGGATTTCACCCAGGAAGATTGTGGTGGATTCTCGCAGCCTGCCTGTGTGATGCAGCCATTCCAGGCTTCGTCACCGGCATAATCCACTCCAAACGGCACCTGAACCATGTTATACTTGCCGATCAGCGCCGTTGGCGACCAGTAATAGCCAAACCAGTTTTCGTTACGCTCATTCGCTTTGGCGATAGAGCCATCCAGGCCGGCAGCCGAGCCGGGATCTACCAGGGTCCAGCCCTTGGCTTCCATGTCAAAAGCCTCGAACAGGCTGATATTTATCTGCTGACAGCCCCAGCCGGCAGGGCAGCCGACAAAAGCGCCAAGTGAAGCATCCTCGGCAAACGGGAACAGGTCCGGCCGTTCGATAAGGTCCAGCACGGTTTTGATTTCAGGGTTGGCTTCCAGCGTATAGGAAGGCACCCACCAGCCTTCACCAAGGCCTTCAATCGGGCCACGGTTCACCGCATATAGCCGCCCTTCGGCGAGGGCTTCATCTACCAAGGTGCGCACGCCGTTTACCCATTGCTCGCCAGCAATTTGTGGCACGCCTTTTTCGTTCATCGAGGCAAAGATCGGGGCGGTGCCGCCAATGATCAGCTCGACACTACAGCCGAAACCTTCTTCAAGGATGAATTTATCCACATTGGCCAGCAGCTCTCCCGAGGCCCAGTTGAATTCCGCCATGGTGATTTCACCACAGTCTTCCTGAGCCATGGCGCTGGTGCCAAAGCCCATGCCGAGGGTTGCGATTGCCGCTGTGGCAAGAAACTTTTTCATATTTTCACTCCGTTGGAATTATAGATATTGGTTAAGCCGCTGCAGCGTATTATCGCGAAAATGCCCCGCAATATGCGGCGCGCAGCAGATCCGGATTCGGATGTCCGGTTGGGTTTATATGTGGCTTTTAGCCGCTTCATTGGCAAAGCTTAGCAGCCACCCCCCTTCGTGGGAACCTAAAATCGCCAATAATGGGTCTAAAAGCGACATCAAACACGCAAAAGTGGAAGTGACATTGCGCAAAACGCGTGTGATTTTGGCGGTTCGGAGCGCGAGGCCTTCAAGCTCGCCTCTGACTTGTGGAAGGGCCAGGGTCTCGCGCGGGCATTAGGCAGGTCCGGTATTGGAAGGGGGGATCAGCTTTCCCGGATTAAGGATATTTTGCGGATCCAGCGCCCGCTTTATCAGGCGCATGGTATCCAGTGCCCCGCCGTGTTCGGCCTGCATGTATTTCATTTTACCAATGCCCACGCCGTGTTCTCCGGTAATGGTGCCGTTCAGGGCAATCGCGGTTTCGGCCAGCTGGTGCATAAAATCCTGCACTTTGGCAAATTGCACCGCGTCCTCCCGATCAAAGCTGAGGGCGCAGTGGAAATTTCCGTCTCCGACATGGCCGATGATGGTGCAGGTCAGCCCCAGTTCACGGCTTTTCACCTCGGCAAATTCGATCGCTTCGGCCAGGCGCGAGATCGGCACGCAAATATCGGTGGCCATGGCGCGCAGGGTCGGGGCCAGTGCTTTGTGGGCATAAAAGGCATTATGGCGCATTTTCCAAAGTGCGGCGCGATCTTCGGCTTTCAGCGCCCACTTGAACGCGCTGCCGCCAAAATCCTGCACAATCCCGGCAAAGCGCTCCGCCTGCTCGGCCACGCCGCTTTCAGAGCCGTGAAATTCGACAAACAAATGCGGCTGCTCGGGCAGGGCGGTGCCGTCGGCGATATTGAAGCCGCGCACCATATTGGCGTCGATCAGCTCCATGCGCGCCATGGGAATGCCGCTTTGAATGGTGGTAATCACGGTATTCACCGCATCCGCCACCGCAGGAAAGGCGCAGGTCGCCGCCGAGATCGCCTCGGGCTGGCCCTGCAAGCGCAGCGTCAGCTCGGTGATGATCCCGAGCGTGCCTTCCGAGCCGATCATCAGCTTGGTCAGATCATAGCCCGCAGAGGATTTGCGCGCGCGGCTACCGGTGCGGATAATGCGGCCATCGGCCAGCACCACCTCCAGCGCCATCACGTTTTCTTTCATGGTGCCATAGCGCAGTGCCGTGGTGCCCGAGGCCCGCGTAGCCGCCATGCCGCCAAGGCTGGCATTGGCGCCCGGATCCACCGGAAAAAACAGCCCCGTGGCGCGCAGATCCTGATTGAGCTGCTCGCGCGTCACCCCCGGCTGCACCACCGCGTCCATATCTTCGGCGTTCACCGCCAGCACCGCATTCATGCGCGACAAATCAAGGCTGATCCCGCCTTGCACCGCCAGCTGGTGCCCCTCCAGCGAGGTGCCGGTGCCAAAGGCAATCACGGGGCAATCATGCGCGGCGCAGATCTTGATGATCTCCGATACCTCGGCAGTATTTTGCGGAAAAACCACCGCGTCGGGCGGGGTGAGCGGATAATAGGATTCGCTGGCCCCGTGTTGCTCCAATATGGTCATGGATTGGCTGAGACGCTCGCCAAGCAGGGCAGAAAGGGCTTGAATTGCGGTTTGAATTGTCATCGGATACCCCCCTAACCTTGTAGACCATCTGGTTTTGCCGCAAAGCTAGGCCTTGATCCAGCCAAAGGAAAGAGAAAAATGCAAATTCCAACCGGCCATGACGGCCCCTATGCCGCCCCTGTAAAGCTGGCGCAAAAGCGCGTTTTGCCTGCGTGGATTGATTATAACGGCCATATGAATGTGGCCTATTATACCATGGCCTTTGATACCGCGATTGACCGGTTTCTGGAAAGCGAACTGGGTATGGG
>JALSHK010000358.1 GCA_026982275.1 Paracoccaceae bacterium
AGGAGATTGATGCGGCGGGGCTGAAAGCCGAGCTGCTGGAAATCGCGCCGAGCGTGCTGCCTTATGCGGCCCCCGTCTGGAAGGTGCTGAACGAAAAACGCAAGGCGGGCAAGCGCATCCTGTTTGAAGGTGCGCAAGGCTCGCTGCTGGATGTGGATTTCGGCACCTATCCTTTTGTGACATCCTCTACCACTACCGCCGGCATGGCGGCTTCCGGCACCGGCATGGGGCCGGGTGCGATCGATTTTGTGCTGGGGATTGTAAAGGCCTATACTACGCGGGTGGGCGAGGGGCCGTTTGCCTGCGAGCTGGATGACGAGGTCGGCGAACATCTCGCCACTGTTGGCCATGAAAAAGGCACGGTTACGGGGCGAAACCGCCGCTGTGGCTGGTTTGATGCGGTGCTGGTGCGCCAGACCTGCGCGATTAACGGCGTCAACGGCATCGCCTTTACCAAGCTTGATGTGCTGGACGGGCTAAAAGAGCTGAAAATCTGCGTGGCCTATGAGCTGGACGGCAAACGGCTGGATTACCTGCCGACCGCCGCCGACCAGCAGGCGCGGGTTACACCGATCTATGAAACCATGAAGGGCTGGAGCGACAGCACGGTTGGCGCGCGCAGCTGGAATGATCTTCCGGCCGAAGCGATCAAATATGTCCGCCGCGTGGAGGAGTTGATCGATTGCCCTGTGGCTATGCTTTCCACATCTCCCGAGCGTGACGATACGATTCTGGTAACGGACCCGTTTGCGGATTAAACGCCCGCGTTGTTTGCAGGGTGGGTTGAAAATCCGCCCTGCGACCTAAATCAACCCCCAATATCCAAAAGCGAGGCTGCTGATCGATGCGGCCACCACCAGCAGGATCACAGCCACCGGCAGCGGCGTAAAGCGCGGCTCTGGCTGGTCGGCATTTGCGGGGCGGGTGCCGGTGATCATGGGCGTGATCAGATTGTCTTTCAGCACATATTTATAGGCGAAAACCGCAAAAATATGGCCGACCACAATCGCCATCACCAGATTGGCGATTATTATGTGAATATTGGTCAGCAAGCGGGATGTCTGGCGTTGCACCGTATCGGCCATCGGCCCGACCAGATCTCCGCCCTGGGCATAAAGCCCGGCAATCACCACCACAAATATCCCCGACAGGATCGACAAAATCGCCACAGCCCCCAGCGGATTATGCCCCCAATATGACTTGTGCCGCAGTTGTTTCAGCTCGGCGGCATAGGCCTTGATCGCGCCATACCCCCGCACAAACTGGCTGAATCGCGCGGTCTCGGAGCCAAATAAACCCCAGAAAACCCGAAAGATAGCCAATGTCATCAGCATAAAGGCAAAGGGCACATGCAAGGGTAGCAAAATACCTTCCGAGGTGAAAAACGCCCCGAAAAAGCTGATCACCAGCCCCCAATGGGTGAGCCGCACGGGAAGGTCCCAGATTCGTTTTTGTGTTTCGGCCATGGTGTGGTCTCGCTATAAAAATGGGTTGTAAAATCTGCTTAGGCCCTGCACCTATGGTTTGCCAGCCCCTTGGCAATATTACTTTGGGCCAAAAGCCGCAGATTATGCCCTCGGTTATCCTGTGTTTCTCCGCATAGCCGGGCGGTTTGCCATGTTGACGCGGTGCCGGATATCGTTAAACCTACCTGCGAAACCGCCCCTTGGGGCAAAGAGAACGAGGTGGATGATGGCCCTTTCCTATAAATCGCGCCGGCGCTGGGCGCTGTTTATTTTGCTGGTTGGGATGCCCGCCTATATCGGCTTTGTGTGGTGGGTGATGAGCCTGATGGATCGCTTGCCATTCTGGATCGAGCTGCCGGTCTATGTATTTCTCGGTGTGGG
>JALSHK010000359.1 GCA_026982275.1 Paracoccaceae bacterium
CCAGCTCGGATTGCGGCCCCAAAGCATCCAGAATTTTGATCAGCTGGGTTTTGGCCGCGCCGTCATTCCATTCACGATCGCGCTTGAACAGCTCCAGCAGATGATCGATTGCGGCTTCTTTATCGCTTTTGGCAGCCAGAGCCGTGGCTAGATCAAAGCGGGCCTGGTGGTTGTCCGGGTCGGCAGCGACAGCGGCTTCCAGCTCGGCTTCCTCGCCCGCTTCGGCACCGGCTTCGGCCAGCTCGATATCCGCCAGCGCGGCGGTGATTTTTGTGTCGTTTTTGGCATCTTCCGGCACCAGCGCCAACACTTCGCGCGCGCGGGCGGCCTCGCCCAGCGCCACATAGCTGCGCATCAGCCCGGCCAGCGCGCGGATATTGCCTTCGTCTTCGCCGATGATGGCAGTGAAGGTTTCGGCGGCATCATGGGGCGCACCGGAGGCCAGCATCAGCTCGGCCGCTTCATTGGCTTCCTCCAGCCCGACCTGATCATCATCGCCTTCCAGCGTGATCCGGTCAATGAAGGCAGCGATCTCGGCGGGGCCTTGCGCGCCCTGAAAGCCATCCATCGGTTGACCATCCTTGAAGGCATAAACCGTGGGGATGGATTTGATGCGAAGCTGGCCGGCAAGCGCCTGATTTTCATCCACATTGATTTTCACCATGCGCACCTTGCCGCCGGCCTTTTGCACGGCGGCCTCCAGCGCTGGCCCGAGAGATTTGCACGGGCCACACCACGGCGCCCAAAAATCAACGATTACCGGCACCTCCTTGGAGGCTTCGATCACCTCGGCCTCAAACTGGGTTTGGGATATGTCTTTTACGAGATCTTGATTTGCGTTCAGTTCCATGACGAACATCCTTTGAAATTTGGTTGCGCCATATTTGGGCCTATTTGAGGGAATTTTCAAGCACCCATTGGACAAGCCTTGACTACTCTTCGACTAAACTGGTTTAATCGAAGAGTGGAACGTATAAAAATTTAAGTTGTTTCAGCACGTTATGAATTTTGGCGCGCATATATGGAAGCAAAAGAGTGGATTTTACCTGCGGCGAGGCCGAAGCCTGTCCATACTTCAAAGCTGCCCCAGCAGCGCCCGATGCCGATTTAGGAAATCCGCCTTCACCCGCATGGGGGCGCGCAGCGGCAGAACTTCGTCCTTGATCCAAGCTACTCTTGGTGCGCCAAACAGCTTGTCCGCTTCCTTTTGGTCAAACCCCGCGATCTGGGTGGCTTCCAGCCATGCCGAAATACGATCGGCCCGTTTGATCTGCTTTTTCACCGCATCCGGCACCTGTCCGGGCAGGCCAAAGCGCAGCAAAACGGCGCTCATCAGGCGCTCATCCAGCTCTTTATAACCCGGGCCGACGGCGGATTTTACCGGCGAGATCATATCGCCGATCACATATTCCGGCGCATCATGCAACAGCGCCACCATGCGCCAATGCGCAGGTGCTTTGGGGGCGATCTGGCCGTAAATCCGCTCCACCAGCAGCGAATGCTCGGCTACGGTATAGGGGAATTCGCCCTTGGTCTGGCCATTCCAGCGGGCGACAAAGGCCAGCCCGTGGGCGATATCCTCGATCTCGATATCCAGTGGCGCTGGATTTAGCAGGTCCAGCCGGCGGCCGGACAGCATGCGTTGATAGGCGCGGGGGGGCATATGGGGCTCCGTTTTTGTGTCGGTTGTATATAGAATAGAATCCTGCTACTTGGCGAGGCGAAAACTTCTCAAAAACCGATGGAGCGCCCGATGGCCGACTATATTGTAAAAGACATTAACCTTGCGGAATATGGCCGCAAGGAGCTGGATATTGCCGAAACCGAAATGCCGGGCCTGATGGCGCTGCGCGATGAATACGGCGAAAAGCAGCCGCTCAAAGGCGCGCGGATTGTCGGCTCGTTGCACATGACTATTCAAACCGCGTGTTTGATGGAAACACTGGTGGCGCTGGGCGCGGATATCCGCTGGGCAAGCTGCAATATTTTCTCGACCCAGGACCACGCGGCGGCGGCAATGGCCGCAGCGGGCATTCCGACATTTGCCATTAAAGGCCAGAGCCTTGTAGAGCATTGGGACTATCTCGACCGCTCTTTCCAATTTCCCGAGGGTGCGAACCTGATTCTGGATGATGGCGGCGACGCCACGCTTTATGTGCTCTACGGCGCACGGGTCGAGGCCGGCGAAACCGATCTGATCGAAACCCCGACTTCCGAAGAAGAAGAAGCGATTTTTGCCCAGATCAAAAAGCGCATGGCGCAAAGCCCCGGCTGGTTTACCAAAACCCGAGATGCGATTTTGGGGGTTTCCGAAGAAACCACCACCGGCGTGCATCGTCTTTATGAATTGTTCGAGAAAGGCCAGCTGCCCTTCCCGGCGATCAACGTGAATGACAGCGTTACCAAGTCGAAATTCGACAATAAATACGGCTGTAAAGAGAGCCTTGTGGACGGTATCCGCCGCGCGACCGACACCATGATGGCCGGTAAAACCGCCGTTGTCTGCGGCTATGGTGATGTGGGCAAAGGCTCGGCGGCTTCCTTGCAGGGCGCGGGTGCGCGGGTGAAAGTTACGGAAATCGACCCGATCTGCGCGCTTCAGGCGGCGATGGACGGTTTTGAGGTTGTCGCGCTGGAAGATGTTGTATCCACCGCCGATATTTTCGTGACCACCACCGGCAATAAAGACGTGATCCGCATCGAGCATATGCGCGAGATGAAGGATATGGCGATTGTTGGCAACATTGGCCACTTTGACAACGAAATCCAGGTGGCGGCGCTGAAAAACCACAAATGGACCAACATCAAAGACCAGGTGGACATGATCGAAATGCCGTCCGGCAACCGGATGATCCTGCTTTCCCAAGGGCGCTTGCTCAACCTTGGCAATGCTACCGGCCACCCTTCCTTCGTGATGTCTGCCAGCTTTACCAATCAGGTTTTGGCGCAAATCGAGCTGTGGGAAAACGACGGTAAATATAAAAACGAGGTTTATATCCTGCCCAAGCATCTGGACGAAAAAGTGGCGCGCCTGCATCTTGATCGCATCGGGGTGAAGCTCTCCAGACTATCAGACGAGCAGGCCGAATATATTGGCGTGAGCGCCGACGGGCCATTCAAGCCCGAGCATTACCGCTATTAAAGCGAATACAATGGCGGGGTAAAACCCCACCTTTCGAGGCGCTCCGATCGGGGCGCCTTTTTAATGTGATTCAAATTTTAGCGGCTATTCGGTTGCCGAAACCCATAGGCCTTGTTACAAACACCTAACGGTTCGGGCAGAAGCCCCTTTGGGAACATCAGGTTCCATCACCCCCACATTTTTGCAGTTGGCCGCGAGGTTGGGCGAGGCGCGAAGCATTGGCTTTGCGTGGGTGGGCGGAGGGGCGGCTTGCGCGAGTTGCCCCTCCGGCTTCTTTCAGAACAGCCCCAAAACCAGCCCGATCACCGTGCATCCGATGGTCGCGTAGCCGCCATCAATCAGCGTGAGCATGCGCGGCCGCATACCATATGCATGGTTGGTCACAATCCACGGTGTGGCCATAAACGCGCCAATCCCGAAGCCCGCCAGCGCGCTTTTTCCAAAGCTGGAGATCCCCGCCATAGAGAATCCGTGGCGCATCATCCCCGCTACCAGCAGCAACATGACAAAGCTGATAACGTAGGGCCCCGGGCTTTTCATCGCTCCGCCCTCGACCTGCTCGGGCGTAATTCCTGCCGCCTTCATCCATGGTTTTCCGAGGGTGCCATACCATGCGCCGCCAAACATAAATGCCGCCACTGCGGCAGCAAGCACCGATAAATATTCCATTGTCTCTCCCCCTTTTTTTGATTGTGCAGAGCATACAAGAAATATGCACCCCTGTCAGCTTGGTCTGAAATGAAGAGGAATGCGCGCAGGTTTTTTTGAAAGCGAAAGCCGTAATTTTCGCATACCATATTGTTATTGAATATATTATCATCGTTATGAGGTGTCTATTCTCCTAGGATAGTAGACACCCGAAGCCGACAGAACGCAGGCGGGAAAACGGGCGGCATCCGGCCTGTGATTCCGGGCTAGGCCGTGGGGGAATACCCGCCCATTCTGCACACAATCGCCCATTCGTCGGGCGTAACCGGCTGCACCGAAAGGCGGGCATTTTTCACCAGCACCATCCCCGCCAGCCGCGGCTCGGCTTTGATCTCTGCCAGCGTAACAGGGCGCGGAAAAGGCGCAACCGCCTTGATATCCACACATTCCCAGCGGGGGTCATCGGTGGTGCTGTCAGGGTGGGCCTCGGCGATCACCTCGACCACCCCCACCACCTGTTTTTCATTCACGGAATGATAGAAAAACCCGAGATCTCCAATTTCCATCTGCCGCATAAAATTGCGGGCCTGGTAGTTGCGCACCCCGTCCCATTCCTCCCCCGCCTCGCCTTTGGCGGCCTGCTTGTCCCAGCCCCATGTAGCGGGTTCGGATTTGAAAAGCCAATAGTGCATTATTCCTCCTTTAATGGCCGCGCCAGCAGGGTGTGCATCGCGGTTTCCACCGTGGCATTGCCTGATACCACCGCTGCCACCGCCGCTGTGATCGGGGCCTCCACCCTAAATTTTTCGGCCAGATCCGCGGCCGCCTTCGCCGTTGCCAGCCCCTCTACCGTGCCGCCGGTTTGGCCATTGCCTTGCCCGAAAGCCAGCCCTTGCGCAAAATTCCGGCTTTGCGCACTGGCGCAGGTCAGTGCGAGGTCTCCCAGCCCCGAAAGCCCCTGAAAGGTTTCGGCCTTGCCACCCAGAGCCACGCCCAGCCGCTGCATTTCGGCAAAGCCCCGGGTAAGCAGTGCGGCGCGCGCGCTTTCCCCCAGCCCCGCGCCAATCGCCATGCCGCAGGCCAGCGCGATCACGTTTTTCAAAGCGCCCCCCGCCTGCGCGCCGATCAAATCATCGGAGCGATACAGCCGCAAGCGCGGGGTGGAAAGCAGCGCCTGCTGCGCGGCATTTCCGCCCGCCAGCGTCAGCGCGGTGGGCAGGCCAGCGGCGATCTCGTCGGCAAAGCCCGGGCCGGTAAGGATGCTTGCGGGGCGCGCCACGATCTGGTTTTGCAGCCGCCCCGTGCGGGCATCTATCCCCTTGGCGCATAGCACCAGCGGCGCATCCGGCAGGGTGTTTTTCGCCAGAAAAGCAGCGGTTTGCTGCGCTGGCACCACCAGCAATATCGCTGCCGCCCCCGCCAGTGCTGTCAGGTCGCTATGGTGGGAAACCGAGGCTGGATAATCCCGCGCATAGGGATTTGCGCGCGCCCAAAGCGCCACTTCCAGCCCCTTTTGCCCGTAAGCCACCGCCAGGGCCGAGCCAAACGCCCCCGCGCCAATGATGCCGATTTTCATATCTGCCGCCTTAAAACTGATTGCCTGCTACCCCTGCAAGGGGTATCACCCCGAGCATGACCACGCAATATAGCATAGATGCCCCGCTCAAAATCGGCACCCGAGGCTCGCCTTTGGCGCTGGCGCAGGCGCATGAGACCCGCAGCCGCCTGATGGCCGCGCATAGCCTGCCCGAAGCCGCCTTCACCATCGAGGTGATCCAGACCACCGGCGATGCGGTGCAGGATCGCCCGCTCTCCGAGATTGGCGGCAAGGGGCTGTTTACCAAAGAGATCGAGCAAGCGCTGCTGGACGGGCGGATCGATATCGCGGTGCATTCGATGAAAGACGTGGCCACCGTGCTGCCCGATGCGCTGGTGATCGATTGTGCCTTGCCGCGCGAGGATGTGCGCGATGCCTTTATCAGCCCGAAATACGGCGCCATTGCCGAGCTGCCCCAAGGCGCGGTGGTGGGCACTTCCAGCTTGCGGCGGCGCGCCCAGCTTTTGGCTATGCGGCCCGATCTGAAGCTGGTGGAATTTCGCGGCAATGTGCAAACCCGCTTGCGCAAGCTTGACGAGGGCGTGGCCACAGCCACCTTTCTGGCCTGCGCGGGCCTGCGGCGGCTGGGGAATTTCGAGCTGGCCAAACCGATCGAAACCGATGTGATGCTGCCGGCCTGCGCCCAAGGGGCGGTGGGGATCGAGCGGCGCAAAGATGACGAGGCGGCGCAGGCGCTGCTGGCCCCGATCCATGATGCCGAGACCTTCACCCGCATCTCTGCCGAGCGCGCCTTTTTGAAAGAGCTGGACGGCTCTTGCCGCACCCCGATTGGCGGCTTGGCCGAACTGGACGGTAATACTTTGCGTTTTCGCGGTGAGATCATCCGGCCCGATGGCACCACCACCCATGCCGGAAGCTGGCAAGGGCCGCCAAGTGAGGCCACGCGCATCGGGGCCGAGGCGGGCATAGAGCTGCGCGCCAAGGGCGGCGAAGGCTTTTTTGCCTAGGGTGCTGCTCACCCGCGCCCGCGCGCAAGCCGAGGGGTTTGCCGCCTTGCTGCGCGCGCAAACCAGCCTCGAGCCGATCATTGCCCCGATGCAGGAAATGCGGGATCTGCCGGTGGAAATCGATCTGTCCGGCATTGCCGCGCTGGCCTTTACCTCCAAAAACGGGGTGGAGGCTTTTGCACGGAAATCCGGTATCCGCCTGCCTGCCTATTGCGTGGGCGAGGCTACGGCGGCCCGTGCCCGCGCGCTGGGCTTTGAGGCCATGGCCGCGGCGGGTAATGCGCAGGCGCTGAAACAGATATTGCCCCGGTCCGGCGTGCTGCATTTGCACGGGCAGCATGTGGCGCGCGCGCTCGGGGTGCCAAGCCTGCCGATCTATGATCAGGTGGCGCTGCCTTTGGATATGGCGGCGCGGGGCTTGCTGGCGGCAGGAGATATCTCTGCGGCGGCGTTTTTCTCGCCCCGTTCCGCGCGGCTGTTTGTGCAAAGCTGGCAGGCGGGCTGGCCGGATATCCCGCGTTTATACGCTTTGAGCCAAGCTGTGGCCACACCGCTGGCCCCGCTCGGTGCGGTGCGTATTTGCCCCTCGCCTGATGCCAAATCGATGCTGCGGCTCCTTTCCGCCGATTATCCGGCGTAAAATTCTTGCAAACCCTTGTTGCGCTGCACGCAGGGCGCTAGACTTTAAGCCAGCGGATGCCCATATGCCCTGATAGAAGTTTTAAAGGTTACGACACAGCATGGCGAAAGAAATTGAACCGGTAGAAGAAGAGCGTATGCGCGAGGCGCAAATGCCGGAAGATCCAAACGAGCCGGACGAATCCCAAGGCGAGAGCGAGGATCACGAGCATGATGAGGACCATCATGTTTCTTTTGCCGCGCGTAGCTTGCAAATTCTGGCTTTATTGGCGGTGGGTGTGGCTCTTGGCTTGTGGGCTGGTCCGCGCATCGCCCCTTATTTGCCGCAAGGGCTGGCACCGCTGGCCGCATGGCTAAGCCCGCAAACCAATGCCTCGACCGAGGCACTGGACGAGCTGCGAAGCGAGACAGCCACGCGCCTATTGGCGCTGGAAGAGGCACAGGCGGCAGGGATACAGCGCGAGGAAATCGAGGCGCGGCTGGCCAATTACCAGACAGATATCGTTAATCCGCTGCGCGACCAGATGGCGGCGCTTTCCGATCAGATGGCGGCCGCCGATAGCACTGCCGTCGAGGCGCGGCTCTGGGCCGTGGAAGGGCGGGTAGAGGGCTTGGTGGCCGAGTTGGAAAGCCTGCGCGGGGCGCTGGGTAGCCTGGCAGAAGAGGGCGGTGCCATTTCGGCGGATACCGCCGCCAGCATCGCGGCTTATCGCACAAGAATTGATGCGCTTCAGGCGCAGGTGGATGAAATCACAGCGCGCCAGGGCGAGCTGACCCGCAAGATGCAGCAGGTGCAGCAAAGCACCAGCGCGCAGGTGGAAGAAGCACAGGCATTGGTAGAGATCGCCAGCGAAACAGCGATGGGCGCACAGGCGAAGGCGGTGTTGGTTGCCGGCTTGGCGCAAGTGCAAACCGCGCTGCAAACCGGCGATGATTTTTCCGCGGCATTGGGCCGGATCAGCGAAGCGGCACCGCTGCCGGTGCCTGAAGCGCTTGCGGCTGTATCTGGCGGGGTGCCGAGCATCGAGGCGCTGGAGCTTGGCTTTCCGATCGCGGCCCATGCGGCAATCCGTGCGGAAATATCAGCCAGCGGAAACGATGGCGGGTTGTCCGGCCTTGGCTCTTTTTTGCGGGCGCAGGTCGCAACCCGCTCTTTGACACCCCGGCAAGGAGATAGCGCGGATGCGGTGCTTTCGCGCATGGAAGCGGCTATGAAGTCCGGTGACTGGAGCGGGGTCGAGGCCGAAGCGGCCGGGCTTTCCGCGCCGGCCAGAGCCGAAATGGAAAGCTGGCTTGCCGATGCCAAAGCGCGAGTAGCCGCCCTGGCGGCTTTTGAAACATGGCGCGAGGCGCTGGAGGCAATGGAACAATGATCTGGTCATTAATCAAGGTGGCGATTTTCATATCGCTGGCCACAGCACTGGCGCTGGGCGCAAGCTATTTACAAGACACCCCCGGGGAAGTGCGCATTGCCTTTGGCACCCGCGAGATCAGCCTGACGCCGCTGGTATTTGTGATTGGTGCGCTGGTCAGCTTTATGGCCTTCTGGATTGTGCTGAAGCTGGCGGGGTTTCTGGTGGCAATCCTGCGGTTTTTGCGCGGGGATAAAACCGCAATCAGCCGGTTCTGGGACAAGCGGCGCGAGCAGCGCGGCTATCGGGCGCTGGCGGATGGCATGGTGGCGCTGGCCTCGGGCGAGGGGCAGGTTGCCGTCGCCAAGGCCGCCAAGGCCGAAAAGCTTTTGGCCAAGCCCGAGCTGACGCGGCTGATTTCGGCGCAGGCGGCGGAAATGGCGGGTAACCGCGCGCAGGCGATTGAAATTTACAAAGAGCTTCTGGGCCATGATCGCACCCGTTTTGTCGGGGTGCGCGGGCTGATGCAGGCCAAGCTCGACGAAGGCGATACCGGGACCGCGCTGAAGCTGGCCGAAAAGGCTTTTGCCCTGAAGCCGCGCCATAATGAAACCCTGGATACGCTGTTTTCGCTGCAATCCCGCATGCAGGATTGGGCGGGCGCGCGCAAAACCCTGCTGGCCAAATCCCGCGCCAAGCTGCTGCCCAAAGATGTGGCGACTCGCCGCGATGCGGTGCTGAGTGTGGCCGATGCCATGGCCGCCCATGCCGATGGCAATGCGCCCAAAGCCCGCGAAGCCGCGATTTTTGCCAACCGGAACGCCCCTTCGCTGGTGCCTGCGGCGGTATTGGCGGCGCAGGTTTATGCTTCGGAAAAAACACCCAAACATGCGGTTCGGGTGCTGAAAAAGGCGTGGTCGGCCAATCCTCACCCTGATTTGGCCGCTGCTTTTGCCGCCCTTGAACCCGGGGAAACGCCGCAAGCGCGGATCACGCGCTTTCAGCCCTTGCTCAAGCTTCGCCCCGATCATGGCGAAACCGCGCTGCTGGAAACCGAGCTGCATCTGGCCGCAGAGGATTTCCCCGCGGCCCGCCGCGCCTTGGGAGACCTGCCGGAAACCGCGCCAACGGGCCGCTCTCTGGCCTTGATGGCCGCGATTGCGCGCGGCGAGGGCGCGCCAGAAGAGGTGATCCGCAGCTGGCTGGCGCGGGCGGTAAGCGCACAGCGCAGCGAGATGTGGGTGTGTTCGGCCTGCCATTCGGCACAGGCCCTATGGGCACCCGCGTGCGATAATTGCGAAGGGTTTGATACCTTGAGCTGGGAATTGCCCATGCAGGGCGAGGCCCCGGGATTGGCTGATGCCATGCTGCCCTTGATCGAGCGGCCAGAACCGGAGGCGCTGGAAGAGGCGGCCGTTTCCGACTCCGACGAAGACGAGGCAACAGACACGCCCGGGCTGGAGGACAAGCGCGACGAAACCCAGAGCTGAAGGCAATATCCAACTTCGAGATTGATTCCCCGAGCCACATGCTTCACAGTATTTCCTGACTATTTTTGACCAAAGAGACAAAAATGCTGGATCATAGCAAAGAAAATAATGGGATGCCGCTGGATGAAGCGGTATTTCGTGATGCGCGGGTAAATCTGAGCGCGCTGGAAAGGCGGAGCAAGGCTTTTGCGGCGCGGCGCTCGGTGAAAAAGGCGCATCAGGCGGCATGGCTCTTGCGCGCCATCGGGCTGATAGATCTAACCACATTGGCGGGCGATGACACGGTGAACCGCGTCAAGCGCTTGTGTGGCAAGGCCAAAATGGCGCTGGATCCGGCCATTCAGGCAGAGCTGGGCCTGACCAGGCCGGTGCAAACGGCGGCGGTTTGCGTGTATCCCACGATGGTAGAGACCGCCGCGCTGGGCGTGGCGGGCACGGGCATTGGTGTGGCCTCGGTGGCGACGGGCTTTCCGGCAGGGCTGATTCCGCTGGATCTGAAGCTGGCCGAAATCCGCTATGCGGTGGCCTCTGGCGCGACAGAAATCGATATTGTCATCACCCGGTCCAAGGTGTTTGCGCAGGATTGGGCCGGGCTTTATGACGAAATTTCGCAGATGAAAGACGCCTGCGGCAAGGCGCATTTGAAAACCATTCTGGCCACCGGAGATATCGCCTCGCTGCGCAATGTGTATCGTGCCTCGATGGTGGCGATGATGGCCGGCGCGGATTTCATCAAGACCTCGACGGGCAAGGAGGCGGTGAACGCCATTTTGCCGGTGGGCCTGACCATGGTGCGCGCCATTCGCGACTATAACGAAATGACGGGCGCGCAAGTGGGCTTCAAGCCTGCGGGCGGCATTTCCACGGCGAAAGACGCGCTGACATGGATGTCCATGATGCGCGAAGAGCTGGGCACGGACTACCTCCAGCCGCAGCTGTTTCGCTTTGGGGCATCGAGCCTGCTGACAGATATCGAGCGCCAGCTCGAGCATCATGCCACGGGCCGCTATTCCGCTGCCAAACACCACGCTATATCCTAGGGCCACATTATGAGCGACATTGAAAAGATCATGGAAACAATGGATTACGGCAAAGCCCCTGAAGATTCGAGCGCCGCCAAAGCCTGGCTGGCGGCGCATCCGCGCCTTGCGCATTATATCAACGGGGCCTTCAAGGCGGATAAATCCGACGGGCTGGCGGTGCAAAATCCAGCCAATGGCGAGGCGCTCACCGTGGCCCCCGTGGCCAGTGAAGCGCTGGTGGACGAGGCGGTAAAAGCCGCCCGCAAGGCGCAGCCGGAATGGGCAGCGCTTGGCGGCCACCAGCGGGCGAAATACCTGTATGCGATCGCGCGGTTGTTGCAAAAGCGAAGCCGCCTGTTTGCGGTGCTGGAAAGCCTGGATAACGGCAAGCCGATCCGCGAGAGCCGCGATGCGGATATTCCCTTGGTGATCCGGCATTTTTACCACCATGCGGGCTGGGCGGAGATTCTTTCCGAGGAGCTGCCGGACCATGCACCGCTGGGTGTGTGCGGCCAGATTATCCCGTGGAACTTTCCGCTGCTTATGCTTTCATGGAAAATAGCACCCGCGCTGGCGGCGGGCAATACCGTGGTGCTGAAACCGGCTGAATTTACGCCGATCACTGCGGCGCTGTTTGCCGAGATTTGCGTCGAGGCGGGGCTGCCTGCAGGCGTGGTCAATATCGTGTTTGGCGCAGGGGAAACCGGCGCGGCCATCTCGGGCCATCCCGATATTGATAAAGTCGCCTTCACCGGGTCTTCCGAAGTGGGCAAAATTATCCGGCGGCAAATTGCGGGCAGTGGCAAGAAGCTCTCGCTGGAGCTGGGGGGGAAATCGCCCTTTATTGTGTTTGACGATGCCGATCTGGATAGCGCCGTTGAGGGTGTGGTCGATGCGATCTGGTTTAATCAGGGGCAGGTGTGCTGTGCCGGCTCGCGCTTGCTGGTGCAGGAGGCGGTGGCGGAAAAATTTATCGCCAGGCTGAAGGCGCGGGCCGAGAAGCTGGTGGTGGGGGATCCGCTGGACAAATCGGTGGATATCGGCGCGATTGTGGATCAAAGCCAGCTGGAAAACATTCAGGCGCTGGTGGCCAAGGGGCAGGCCAAGGGGGCCGAACTTTGGCAATCCAGCTGTGCGCTGCCCAATCAGGGCTGTTTTTATCCGCCGAGCATTCTGAGCGAGGTTACCAGCGGCTCGACCGTGGTGCAGCAGGAGATTTTCGGCCCCGTGCTGACGGTGCAAACCTTTCGCACGCAGGCCGAGGCGGTGCAGATGGCGAATAATACCCGCTATGGGCTGAGCGCTTCGATCTGGTCTGAAACCCTGAGCGTGGCGCTGGATGCGGCCGCAAGGGTGAAGGCGGGGATTGTCTGGATCAATGGCACCAATATGATGGATGCCGCTGCCGGTTTTGGCGGCTATGGCGAGAGCGGGTTTGGCCGCGAGGGGGGCATGGAAGGCATGCTGGAATATCTGGCGGATCCAGCCCCGGAAGTGAAGGCACCCAAGGCGCAAGCGGTTGATTTTTCTCCGCTTCCAGCGGGGGGGAATGGGGCGGACGCCATGGATCGCACCGCGAAATTCTATATTGGCGGCAAGCAGGCGCGCCCCGACGGCGCGGCCAGCTACACCGCCTATGATGCCAGCGGCAAGCCGATCAGCCAAGCCGGATTAGGCAACCGCAAAGACGTGCGCAATGCGGTGGCGGCGGCGGTAAAGGCCGCTGGCTGGAGCAGCTCGGGCGCGCATTTGCGAGCGCAGATCCTCTATTATCTGGCGGAAAATCTTGAAGCGCGGCGCGATGAATTTGCCGCGCGGCTGGCCTTGATGACAGGCGGAAATGGCGCGGAGGAAGTGGATCTCGCGGTGCAGCGCATCGCCT
>JALSHK010000360.1 GCA_026982275.1 Paracoccaceae bacterium
GCATCCGCCACGCGGGTCTCATCCGGCTTGTTGTTATTCGTATTCACCCTAAACCCCTGCTTTTACGCCCGGGCAAAAGATAAAGCCCGCAAGCGGGCAAGGCAAGCGGGCAATATCGCGCGCTTGCCTGTCTGATTAACCCTAGTCGTGGCCTTCATCGGCATCGGGTGTATCGTCATGATCGGCATCGGCTTCTTCGTCCTGATGCTCGTCATCCGCCTCGTGCAGCATGTCGGCGATCTCTTCGGGAACATCATCCATCGAAAATTTGGCCTGCTCGGCGGGATCATGGGCGAAGGCGATAATCGCTGCCAGTTCAGGGCCGGTAATTTCAATCTGCCCCCCCAGTTCGTCTTGCTGCATATAGATCATCACCTCCGCGCCCCGCCACATTTTGGCGGCAAAATCAAACGGGTCCATCGGGCCTTGGGCGGGGTCGTAATCAAGCGCCGGCGCATCAATACCGCCAATGCCATTCACCGAGTGGCAGACCACACAGCCCTTGGAGGCATAAAGCTCGCGACCAAGCTCGGCATCGAAATCGGGCATCAGCAGGCCCTGGGCCTGTGCCGCCATGCCACCCAGCAAAAACGCGGATGCCATCGCGATCGGTCGAATATATGTATTCATAACCAGATTCTCCTTTTATTGCTTCACACAAAAAGAAAGCGCTTTTCAAGCGGCTTACACCTTGACCGATATCAAACCCGGGCGTCAAATGCCCCGCTATTGTGTAACACTTGGTAACAGAATCAATCCCAGCGGTCCAGCGCGGCCTCGTCTGCCTCGCGTGCATCCACCCAGCCTTGCCCTGCTTCTTTCTTCCAGAATGGCGCGCGGGATTTCAGGAAATCCATGATATATTCAGCCGCTTCAAACGCCGCTTTACGGTGCATCGAGGCTGTAATCACCAGCACAATCTGCGCCCCCGCTGTCAAAGGGCCATAGCGGTGAATGATCCGGCAATCCTGCAATGCCCAGCGCGCGCGCGCCTCGGCCTCGATCTTTTCCAGCGCTTTTTTTGTCATCCCGGGGTAATGCTCCAGCATCATTTCAGAGCCACCCGCCATGTCGCGCACCAGCCCGGTAAAGCTGACAAGCGCGCCGATATCGGCCCGCCCCGCCGTCATCAAAGCCATCTCTGCCCCCACGTCAAAATCGGCTTCCTGCACAGAAACGGCCATTCTACCCCCCCGTCATCGGCGGGAAAAACGCAACCTCGCGCACGCCTTTCAGCGGCGCATCCATATCCGAAAGCGCCTGATCCACCGCCACACGCACCGCAGACATATCCTCAAACGCCGCCGCATAGCGCGGCTCGCGCGCCTTCAATTCCTGCACCAGATCCCCCACGGTCAAAGCCTCGGTTTCCAGCTCTTCCTTTGGCTGCCCGATCCGCTCCCGCAGCCAGGCAAAATACAGTATCTGCATCAGATTTCCTTCAATAACGGCAGCGCCTTGCGGAAATAGTCAAACCCCGTGACCAGCGTCACCGCCGCCGCTACCCAAAGCAGCCATACCCCGCCGGTGCTGGCCCAATCAAAGGCCGGCACAATCCAGCGCAGCCCGTAAATATCTTCCAGATCCCCCGCCAGAATGCCCAGCACGATCTCGTTATCCATACCCCATGAATAGGCCCAATAATAATGCCCCAGCAGGAAGGAGGATAAAATCACCACCACCGCCGCCATTTGCAGCGTAGTTTTCCATTTCGCCAGCGCAGTGACCTTCAGCACCGACGCCTTATCGCCCAAAAACTCCCGCAAGCCCGAAACCAGCACCTCGCGAAAGATAATCAGCACCACGGCCGGCAGGATATCGGCGCTGGCGCTCTGGCTG
>JALSHK010000361.1 GCA_026982275.1 Paracoccaceae bacterium
CTGGCCAGCGTGGTCTGGAAGGGGGTTGCGAGCAAGCTGGCGCATATGCCCGAAGCGGGGATGGAGGTGATCGCCACGGGGCGGCTCACGACCTTTCCCGGGCAGAGCCGCTATCAGCTGGTGATCGAATCCATTGCGCCGGCGGGCGTGGGCGCGCTGATGGCGATGCTGGAAAAGCGCAAGAAAATGCTGGCTGCCGAAGGGCTTTTTGCCAGCGAGCGCAAGCAGGCATTGCCCTATCTGCCCGGGGTGGTGGGGGTGATCACCTCGCCCTCGGGGGCGGTGATCCGCGATATTCTGCACCGGCTGCGCGCGCGTTTCCCGCGCAAGGTTCTGGTGTGGCCTGCGCTGATGCAGGGGGCAAAATGCGCCGAAGAGGTGGCGGCGGCGGTGCGGGGCTTTAATGCCCTTACGCCGGGCGGGGCTTTGCCAAGGCCGGATGTGCTGATCGTGGCGCGGGGCGGTGGCTCGCTGGAGGATTTGTGGGGGTTTAACGAGGAGATCGTGGTGCGCGCGGTGGCCGATAGTGCCATTCCTGTGATTACCGCTGTGGGCCATGAAACCGACACCACCCTGGTGGATTATGCCGCCGATCGCCGGGCACCCACCCCGAGCGCGGCGGCGGAAATGGCGGTGCCGGTGCGCGCCGAGCTGCTGGCCAGCCTTGCGGCGCTGGAGGCGCGTCGCGTATCGGCGATGGCGCGGCGGCTGGAGGCGGGCGGGCAAAGGCTGCGCGATCTGGCCCGCGCCTTGCCCCGCGCCGAGGGGCTTTTGAATGAACCCCGCCAAAGGCTGGATGGATTGGCCATGCGTTTGCCAAAAGCCTTGCTTGGCTTTGTGCAGCTCAAGCATTTACGGCTTTCAAGGGCTGCTCTTCGGCCTGCGGCTTTGCAGCAGGACCTAGCCCACAGGCGGCAGCGCCTGAGCGCCCTTGGCCAGAGCTTTTTGGCTATTGGCCCGCGCCAGATCGAGCAATGGCGGCGACAGCTGGCCGGGCTGGAGCGGATACGCCAGTCTTTAGGCTATGAAAACACCCTTAATCGCGGCTATGCGGTGGTGTGGAGCGGTGAGAAGGTCGTGACCAGCCAGAGCGCGGCGCAAAAGGCCCCTGCGCTGGAAATCCAGTTTGCCGACGGGCGGCTGGGGGTGCAGCCCAAGCCCAGGCCAAAACCGGCCATGCGCAAGCCCGAGCAGAAAAACCTGTTTGATTAAAACCCGAATTTCGGCCCTGTGCAAAGGATAGGCCTGGTATCCTGTCCGGCCAGCTCCAGCACGGTGGGCGGGCGGTCTGGGCGGTTATTGGTGCTGGTGATGGTTAACCCCTTATTCGAGGCGCTGACCTGCCAGCAATGCGGCCCATCGCCATTATCATAGATAAAGCAGATATCGCCTTTGACCTCTTCCCATTTTCCATTCACGCAGCTGCCATCTTGCGCCCGCCAGATCGAGCGGCGATCGGGCAGAAATTGCTCGGCCCCGAAAAACACACCGCCCTCGGTGAAATACATGGTGGTATTTTGCGAGAGCGCATCGAATTCATCGCCCGAAAGCACCTGCTGGGCCTGTGCGGCGCCGGCCATAAAGGCCAATATCAGCAAAGGCTTCATGGCAGGGCCTCCGGCATCAGCTGGCTGAGCAGGGCCGGGCCGCAGGCGACGGGGATGTCCGCTATGCGGGCGACCTTCTGGATGTTGTCTGTTGCCACCCCGTTATCCAGCCCGATGATGAATATCTCGCCATCCATCTGCTTGTGCAAAAAACAATCCTCGCCCGAGGCCTCCCATTGAAAGCAGAAAGCGGGGCCGTCCATGGCCCATGTGCCGCGATCACAGATCCCTGTAGCGGTGCGAAACAACACCCGGTTGCTATCCTTGCGATAGGCTTCAAGGCCGAATATCTCTCCGTCCAGCTCGTAAACCACGGTTTTGCCATTGGTCATTTCCTGCCAGGTCTCAAAGGAAATATCGGGGATATCGGCCAGCCGCCCGGACAGGGATTGGGCATGGGCAGGCAGGGCGAAAATGGCGAGCAGGGCCAGAACGGCTGCGCCCCGCTTCATCCCGCAACCTGCGGCGCCGGTAATGAAACCAGCCCGACCTCGCAGTAAAGCGGCGTGGGGCTGATATTTGAAATGGTTTCGATATTGCCGCGCCTCAGGCCGTCAATCACCAGTTCGGAAATATACTCCCCCTGAAAATCCACCCATACCGAGCAGACTTTTCCACTCCGGCTCCAGTCAAAACAAATGGTTTCTGCCTCGGCATACCATATGCCGGTGTCACAATTGATCTGCCCGTCCGCGCTCGGGGTTATCCATTCGATTACCACGCGATTGGTGCCCGGGCGATAATATTCCATATAAAGATCTTCGCCCATGTTATTATAGGTAATGGTATTTCCTTCGGCCATGGCGCGGAAATCGTCTTCGGTCATAAGATTGCCGAGGCTCATTTTCTTGCGCAGGGTTTCAAGGCTGTCTTGTGCGGCAAGCGGGGTAGCCAGCAACGCCAGGAAAAGGGACATGCGGATCATGGAATCAAACTCCTTAAAGTTGCCATATAACAGCAAATTCAGGGGGGGCTTGGCAAGGCTTTGCGCAAATGGGTCGATTTCAGGCGGTTTATGCGCGGTTTTCGGCTTGGGGCGCGGGCGGTCAGGCGCTATGCTGGGGCGAAGCATTAAAAAGGGTTCGATATGGCAGGCATGGCGACGCATCGGAAATCGGGCAAGGGGCGGGCATTCCCCAAGGGGCGGCAGCTGCAAGACGGGGCTTTGGCCGAGGTCTCCGATTTGTTGGAAAATCAAACGGTTAAGCGGGACCGGCTCATCGAATACCTTCACTTGATTCAGGACCGCTTTGGCGGGCTTTCGGCGGCGCATATCCGTGCCTTGGCCGAGGTGATGGCGCTGTCGGAAGCCGAGATTTTCGAGGTCGCGAGCTTTTATGCCCATTTTGATCTGTTGAAAGATGGCGAGGCCCCGCCGCCCTTTACCCTGCGGGTTTGCGAGTCACTTTCCTGTGAGATGGCGGGGGCCTCGGCGCTGTTTGCGGAGCTGGAGGTGAGGCATCCGGAAATGCGGGTGCGGCGCGCGCCCTGCATGGGGCGCTGCGAGGTGGCGCCTGTGGTGGCCGTGGGGCATCATCATATCGGGCAGGCGGATGCAAAATCGGTGCAAGCCGCCATCGGCAAGCCTTTGGTATTGCCCGATTACGAAGCGTTTGAAGCCTATCGCGAGGATGGCGGCTACCGGGTGCTGGAAGCCTGCCGCGCGGGGGCGCATAGCCCGGATGAAATGCAGGAGATGCTGCTGCAATCGGGCCTGCGCGGCATGGGCGGCGCGGGCTTCCCCTCGGGGCGGAAATGGAGCTTTGTGCGCGCGGAGGCAGGCCCGCGCTTTATGGCGGTGAATGCCGACGAGGGCGAGCCGGGCACCTTCAAGGACCGCTATTATCTGGAGCGCGAGCCGCATGCGATGCTGGAAGGCATGCTGATTGCCGCATGGGCGGTGGCGGCGGAAAAGATCTATATCTACCTGCGCGATGAATATCCCGAGATCCACCGGATTTTGAGCATCGAGCTGCAAGCCCTTGAAAATGCGGGGCTTGTCGCGCCGGATTATATCGAGCTGCGGCGCGGGGCGGGGGCTTATATTTGTGGCGAGGAAAGCGCGATGATCGAGAGCCTCGAGGGCAAGCGCGGCTTGCCCCGGCTGCGCCCGCCCTATGTGGCGCAAGCGGGCATTTTCGGGCGGCCCACCTTGGTGCATAATGTGGAAACCCTGCACTGGATCAGCAAAATCGCCCGCGGCGGGGCGGATATTTTCAAGAGCCACGAGAAAAACGGGCGCAGCGGGCTGCGCAGCTATTCGGTCTCGGGGCGGGTGCGCTATCCGGGGGTGAAGCTTTTGCCTGCCGGCTCTACCATTCTGGATATCATCAAGGCCAGCGGCGGCATGGCCGAGGGGCATGAATTTTATGCCTATCAGCCCGGCGGCCCGTCTTCGGGGCTGCTGCCGGCGCGGCTTGATCAGGTGCCTCTGGATTTTGATACCTTGCAGGAATATGGCAGCTTTATCGGCTCGGCGGCGGTGGTGGTGCTGTCAGATCAGGATAGCCTGCGCGATGCGGCGCTCAATATGCTGCGGTTTTTTGCGGCGGAAAGCTGTGGCCAATGCACGCCCTGCCGGGTGGGCTGTGAAAAGGCCGTGCGGATCATGGAAGATAAGTGGGATCGGCCTTTGCTGGAGGATCTGTGCGAAGCCATGGCAGAGGCCTCTATTTGCGGCTTGGGGCAGGCGGCGCCCAACCCGATATTGACCGTGCTGCGCTATTTCCCCGAGGCGGTTTAGGCGCTTTTCACGGGCCGCAAAGCGTATTAAGAAGGGCGGATAGGAGCTTACATGTCTTTTTTCTCGAAACTCAAAAAACGCCTGACGCGATCTTCCGATAAAATCGGGGTCGGGGTGCAGGCTTTGGTCGGGTCTGACGGGCCAAAGCGGGTGCTGGATGATGCCATGCTCGAAAGCCTCGAGGAGCTGCTGATTTCTGCCGATATGGGGGTGGAAACCGCGCTGAAGGTTTCGGCCAATATGGCCGAGGGGCGCTTTGGCAAGAAGCTCGGGGCCGACGAGATAAAACGCCTGCTGGCGGCGGAATGCGCGGCAATACTGGAGCCGGTGGCGCGGCCCTTGCCGATCTATAAAAAGCGGCCGCAGGTGGTGCTGGTGGTGGGGGTGAATGGCTCGGGCAAAACCACCACGATCGGCAAGCTGGCCAGCCAGCTTAAAGGCGCTGGTAAATCGGTGGTGATCGCGGCGGGGGATACCTTTCGCGCGGCGGCGGTGGAGCAGCTACAGGTATGGGGGAAGCGGGCGGGGGTGCCGGTATTGACCGCGCCGGAAGGCTCTGATCCGGCGTCATTGGCCTATGAGGCCATGGGAAAGGCCGAGGAAAGCGGCGCGGATATGCTGCTGATCGATACCGCCGGGCGGCTGCAAAACCGCGCGGACCTGATGGAGGAACTGGCCAAGATCGTGCGGGTGATTCGCAAGAAAGACCCCGATGCGCCACATAATACGCTTTTGGTGCTGGATGCCACTACGGGGCAAAACGCCCTTAATCAGGTGGAGATATTTACCAGAATTGCCGATGTCAGCGGCTTGGTGATGACCAAGCTTGACGGCACCGCCAAGGGCGGGGTGCTGGTGGCGCTGGCGGATCGCTTTGGGCTGCCGATTCATGCGATTGGCGTGGGCGAGGCGATCGAGGATCTTTCGCCCTTTGATCCGCAAGAATTTGCCAATGCCTTGGCAGGCATTGAGTGAGCGAGTGGCTGGTCGGGCTTGAGGGCACCGTTGCCGGAGGCTGGCTGGCCTTGGGGCTTGCGCTATTGGCGGCACTGACCCATGCGATATTTGGCGCGCTGCAAAAGGGCAAATTCGATCCGTGGCTGATGCGCGGCGCGATGGATGCCTCTTATGGCCTGATGGCCGCGCCTTTTGCGCTATTTGTGGTGCCGTGGCCCGAGCCGCATATGTGGCTGATTTTTGCCGGTATTTTTCCGATCCATCTGGGCTATAAGCTGTTTCAGGCCATGGCCTATTCGCGCGGGGCCTATACCGTGGTTTATCCGGTGGTGCGCGGCACGGGGCCATTGGTTACGGTGATTGCGGCGGGCTTTATCTTTGGCGAGCGTTTCAGCCTCGGGCAATGGCTGGGGGTGGCGATGCTGCTGGGGGCGATATTTGCGCTGGCTGGCTATAATCTGGGCCGCACCAGGGTCGATCGCGGGGTATTGTGGCAGGCTTTGGGGCTGGCTTTTATTACCGGATTATTCGTGGCGCTCTATACCACCTATGATGCGTATGGTATCCGCGCCACTGCCGATCCTTTCACCTTTCTGGCGTGGTTTTTCATGATTGACGGCATGCTGTTTCCGTTTATATCCGTCCGCCATTATCGCCGGATGGATAACCCGCCCGCGCTGGCACCGCTTATGCGGCGCGGGCTGCTTGGCGGTTTTGTCGCCTATGCCAGCTTTGGCTCTGTGATGATGGCGACGCGGCTCGATACGGTGGGGCAGGCGGCGGTGTTGCGCGAGACCTCGGTGGTATTTGCCGCGCTGATCGGCTGGATTTTCCTGAAAGAAAAGGTGGGACCGGTGCGCGGGGCGCTGATGGCCCTGATCGCGCTGGGCGCGGTGGTGGTGGAATTTGGCTGATCTGGCGATTGTCGGGGTGGAACCCTGTCTTGCAATCGGATAGTGTGCCGTAAAATTAAAGGAATGATGATGACCGAGAAGAAACAAAATCCGATCTTGAAGCTGGTATTGGAGATCGGTCCGATTATCCTGTTTTTTATTGCCTACCGTATGGCGCCCTTTCCCGAAGGGGCCAGCAGCGAGGAACGGCAGCTCGCACAGGTGATTTTTGCGACCGCTGTGTTTATTCCTGTTACGCTGGTGACCCTGGCCTGGTCCTGGTTTTCCACCGGGAAATTGCCCAAGATGGCGGTGATTACGGCGGTGATTGTGGTGCTGTTTGGCGGGCTGACGATCTGGCTGCAAGACGCGACCTTCATCAAGATGAAGCCGACCATTCTTTACCTCGCCTTTGGTGGGACCCTTGGCTTTGGCCTGCTGCGCGGACAAAGCTATCTGCGCTATCTGATGGGGGAAATGATGCCGCTACAAGACGAGGGCTGGATGATCTTTACCAAGCGTTTTGCCTTGTTTTTTATTGCCCTGGCCATCATGAACGAAGGGGTCTGGCGCAGTTTTGATACCGATATCTGGGTGTCATTCAAGACATTTTTCTTGCCGCTTTCCACCTTTGTATTTATCTTTTCACAGGTGAAGCTGTTTGAAAAATACGCGGTGGAGGACGAGGCGGAAAGCCCCGGGGAATAATTATTCCACCGGGTCAATGCCCAGTAGCGGCAATATCCGCTTGTTCAGAATGGAAGGGCTGATCGGGCCGGGGTAGCGCAATAATATCACGCCGTTTTCATCCACCACAAAAGTTTCCGGAATACCGGTTACCCCCCAGTCGATCGAGTTACGACCGTTCTGGTCCTGTCCGATTTTGAGAAAGGGATCGCCCAGCTCTTCAAGAAAGGCCAGCGCCTGGCTGGGCTGGTCTTTATAGTTGATGCCCAGAATGGGGATATCCATTTCCTTGGCCATCCGCTCCAGTATAGGCGCTTCTGCGCGGCAAGGGGCGCACCAGCTCGCCCAGAAGTTCACCAGCTTCACATTTGGCGCTCTGAAATCCGCATCCACCGGCGCGGGGTCTTCGCGCAGGTCCGTCAGGTTCACGCTTGGCACCACTTGGCCGATCAGCGCCGAGGGCAGGGCATTGGGGTTTTCACGTTGCAACCCCAGATAAAACATGGCCGCAAGCCCGAAAAAGATCGCTGGCGGAGCGAGGAGAAAGTAGTTGAATCGCTTTTTCGGGGTTTCTTCCGTCATGGTTTCCGGCCTTTCTGTTTTTCTTCCAGTTTGGCGAGGGTGTCTTTGCTTTTGCGTGCCTCTTTCAGGGATTGAATGATCACCCCCCCGAGGAGGATAAACATGGCAGCGTAGGCGGATAGCACAGGGATGGCATATTTGCCGAGATCAGGATACATCAGGCCTCTCTTGCCCTAAGGGCGGTTATGCGACGATTGCGAATTTCGGTGCGGGTGCGCAGCAAAAGCAGGGTGAGGAATAGCAGCAGAAATCCGACGCCGGCCAAAAGCAGCGGCCAGGCATAGCTTGGATCAAGCGGTGGTTTTTCCACCACCTCGCCATTTGGCAGCGGCACCAGCACCAGGGATTTCCCCTGATGTAGCCCCTGGTTCCAGAATTCCACCGCATAGCGGGATACAACGGCAAATACCGAGCCGATCATGCACAGGATCGAAGTGAGATCGGCGGCCTTTTCGGCTTCGTCTATTGCGGCCCAAAGGGCGATATAGCCGATATAAAAGATAAACATGATCAAAAACGCGGTGAGCCTCGGATCCCATACCCACCACGTGCCCCAGATCGGTTGGCCCCATACCGCGCCGGTGATCAGGGCAATCAGGGTCATGATCGCGCCGACAGGGGCGGCGGCCTTGGCGGCCAGCGCCGATACATGGTGCCGCCGGATCAGCCAGATCAGCGAGGCGACAAACATCATAAAATATATGTTGATCGCCAGAAAGGCGCTGGGCACATGCACAAAGATGATCTTTACCGTGGCCCCTTGCTTGTAATCATCTGCGGTGAAGAAAAACCCCCATATTAGCGCGGGGATAAGAGTGAGGGCGGTCGCGGCCGCAAAATACGGCAGCAGCTTCCCTGAAAGGCGCATGAAACGCACCGGATTTGCGAATTCCCAAATAGACATATTCGCTGTTTACCCCTGATGCCGCAGAGGCGCAATCGGCATTCGGTCACAGTTTGGTTAGGGGGTCGAAAAACCTGTAACCGAATGGGTGATGCCCGCCCTGCCCAAATTACTGAACGATGGTTCATTTCTGTTTGCCAAACCGGCAATATAGATTTATCAACACCTGAAGGTGCCAAAAAGACGCCGCTACAATTTCCGAGGGGTGTTTATCACCAATGGCCTTTGGGCCAAGCATTCGGGAGTCTATATCATGGGATATCGGGAAACGTATAAAAGCTGGCAGGATAACCCCGAGGGGTTCTGGATGCAGGCCGCAGAGGCGATTGACTGGATCAAAAAGCCGGTCCGCGCGCTGGATGATCGCAACGCGCCGATGTATCAGTGGTATGGCGACGGGGTGATGAACACCTGTTATAACGCGCTGGACCGGCATGTGGAGGCGGGGCGGGGCGATCAGGCGGCGATCATCTATGACAGCCCGATCACCGGTGCGAAGGCCGGGATTTCCTATGCAGAGATGCTGGAGCGGGTTTCCCTGCTGGCGGGGGCCTTGGCGCGCAAGGGCGTAGGCAAGGGGGATCGCGTGCTGATCTATATGCCGATGGTGCCCGAGGCCTTGGAGGCGATGCTGGCCTGCGCGCGCCTCGGTGCGGTGCATTCGGTGGTGTTTGGCGGCTTTGCGGCCAACGAGCTGGCGACGCGCATCAATGACGCCACTCCCAAAGCGGTGATCGCGGCGAGCTGCGGCATAGAGCCGGGACGGGTGATTGCCTATAAGCCCTTGCTGGACGAGGCGATCGAGATTTCCAGCCACAAACCCGATTTCAGCGTGATTTTGCAGCGCGAGCAGCTAATCGCGGAGCTGGGCGAAAATGACTATGAATGGGAAGCCTTCAAGGCAGGGGCCGAGCCTGCGCCCTGCACCCCTGTTGGCGGGGCGGATCCGCTTTATATCCTTTATACCTCGGGCACCACAGGCCAGCCCAAAGGTGTGGTGCGGCCCAATGGCGGCCATGCGGTGGCGCTGCACTGGACCATGAAAAACATATATAATGTGGAGCCGGGCGAGGTATTCTGGGCGGCTTCCGATGTGGGCTGGGTGGTGGGGCATAGCTATATTTGCTATGGGCCGCTTTTGGCGGGGGCCACGGCGATTGTGTTTGAGGGCAAGCCCGTGGGCACGCCCGATGCCGGCACCTTTTGGCGGGTGATCGAAGAGCATAAGGTGGTGAGCTTTTTCACCGCGCCGACTGCCTTCAGAGCCATCAAGCGGGTCGATCCCGAGGGGGAGTTTTTGAAGAAATACGACCTTTCCAGCCTGAAGGCGCTTTTCCTTGCCGGAGAGCGCGCCGATAGCGATACCATCCTCTGGGCGCAAAACCAGCTCGGCGTGCCGGTGATCGACCATTGGTGGCAAACCGAAACCGGCTATTCCATCGCCGCCATTCCGATGGGGCTGGAGGCGCTGCCGGTCAAGCTCGGCTCGCCCGGCGTGCCGATGCCGGGCTTTGATGTGCGGGTGCTGGGGGAGGATGGTCACGAGTTGCCCAAGGGCGAAATGGGGGCGATCGCGATCAAGCTGCCTTTGCCACCGGGCACGCTTGGCGGGCTATGGCAGGCCGAGGCGCGTTATAAATCCGCCTATCTGGAGACATTCCCCGGCTATTACGAAACCGGCGATGCGGGGATTATCGACGGGGACGGCTATCTTTATATCATGGCGCGCACCGATGATGTGATCAATGTGGCGGGGCACCGGCTGTCTACCGGCGCGATGGAGGAGGTGCTTTCCTCCCATCCCGATGTGGCGGAATGCGCGGTGATCGGGGTGGCGGACCCGCTCAAGGGGCAGCTGCCGCTCGGGTTTTTGTGCCTGACCTCGGGGGTGGAGCGGACCGAGAGCGAGGTGGTGGCCGAGTGTGTAAAGCTTGTGCGCGAGAAGATCGGACCGGTAGCGGCCTTCAAGCTGGCCTGCGTGGTGGAGCGCTTGCCCAAAACCCGCTCGGGCAAGGTTTTGCGTGGCACCATGGCCAAAATCGCCGACGGGGAGGCCTGGAAAATGCCGGCCACCATAGACGACCCCGAAATCCTGCAGGAAATCACCGAAGCGCTTCGGGCAATGGGCTTTGCCAGGGGAGGCAAGCCGACGTGAAGCGATGATTCAAGGCTGGCAACAGGGATACCTCAACAAAACATTAATCAATTCATGATGTTAATCCATGATTAGCAATTCCGGAATGCCGGTAAAAAGGCTCGATTGCAAAATGAAAATACCGGGGCATTTCTTGCAAAATGCAATGGCCGAACACTTTGTTTTTTGTATTTTGCAACAATTTATTGAGGATATGCAGTGGAAAATCCGGCAATAGATTTGCAGCTCCTGTGGTATACGGTTCGGGGGGACTGAAAGGAAAAGACTATGACCCGCAAGAGTAAATTATTGATATTGGCGATTTTCGCCCTGATCGGCGGAGGCGCGGCCTATTTCGGTGCCGGCATGACCAATAGCGAAGGGCAGGTGGAAGCTTCTGATGCCATAGAAGCTTCGGATGATTATACCCGTTTGGCGATGGAGGCCGATGACCGGCAAACCCTGCTGACTTTGAGTGGCGGGCCAGACGGCACGGAAATAACCCTCACAGAGCGGGCGCTCATGGCTATGCCCCATGTCTATATCAAAACCAAAAATGAATTTGTCGATGATGTAACAACCTTTTCCGGCCCGCTTGCGAGGGATGTCATGGCGTTGCTTGATGTTGATGGTTCGAGTGTGGTGTTGACGGCGGTAAACGATTACTCTGTAGAAGTGCCGCTAGAGGATTTTGTTAAATATGATGTGGTCTTTGCCATGGCCGCGGATGGCGAGCGTTTTTCCCGCAGGGATAAAGGCCCGCTCTGGGTGATTTATCCGATGTCCGATTTTCCGGAGTTGCAGGATCCGGTCTATAATGCCCGCCTGATCTGGCAATTGGTCAAGGTGGAATTGAAATAGGTGGGCTGGAAATCCGGATACTCCAAATTCCTGTTTGGTGGCGTCATTATTGTCGCCATCGCTCTGGCTGCGTTTGGTTTCATCACCTTTCAGCGCAATCTGGATGCGATGCGTCAGACCAGTCAGGAGAATATCGCTTGGTCGGCGGCGCAGCTGGAGCGGGAGCTGACCCGCTTCAGGGATTCCTTGGGGAGCTCGCGCGCTGGCGCATCCAATTCGACCGCCGAAATCAACCAGCGCTTTGATGTGCTCTGGAGTCGCGTGGCGATTTTTCAGCGTGGCAAAGTCGGAGAGCGGCTTCGCGAATATGACCGCGAGAGCAATGTCATTCCGCGGTTATTGGCGGAAATGAAGCGGCAAGAGGTGCGGGTTGTAAGCATTTCAAGCTTTGATTTCAACAGTCTGGCAGAGATCCAGCAAGCATTTTATCCCTTTGCTACCGAATTGCACGAGCTGAGCTTGCGGGTGACGACGGGAGAAGAGGAAAAGGCTGCGCTGGTGCGTGCGCAATTCCGGAGCGGAGCCAATTTTGCCCTTTATGCCAGTATTGCCACGGTAGCTCTCGTGATCGCTGCTTTGATCTATTTTGCCATCGAGGGGCGAAGCTATCGCAAGCTTGCGGCGCGAAATCATATATTGGCCGAGCGTTTCAAAACAGCCAGCGAGGTTAAATCCAGATTTCTGACCATGATGAGCCACGAGCTGCGCACACCGATGAACGGGGTGTTGGGGCTGTTGGCACTGGCACGACAAAGTGAAAACGGGGCGGAACGGGAAGAATTGCTGGAGCAAGCGGGACAATCAGCGAACCGGATGCTGGAAATGCTGACCGATATCCTTGATTTTGCAGCGCTGGAAAATGATCGTTTTGAAGCCGATATCAGGCCTTTTTCCACTGAAAACCTGCTGCAGGCTTTACGGGAGATTCTGGGGCCGGTGGCGCGGCAAGCCGATATCCGGTTTTCTGTGGGCGTAAAGGGAGATATCCCGCCCTGTCTGAGCGGAGACCTGACCCGCCTGCGGCGAAGCTATTCCCTGATGATTACCTATTTCCTGGAGACGGCAGGCGCGCAGGATATCGAGGTGGTGTTTTCGTATGATGCCGGCCGGTTATGCGCCCGGATTCTGGTGGATTATCTGGATGGCGGCTGGTCTCCCGAGCTGATCTTCGGCGAAACCTGCGAGAGCGATGACCGTTTTGCCTCCGAGGTGCTGGGGCCTTCAGTGGCGCGCACGCTGGTGGGCAAGATGCAGGGGGAAATTCGG
>JALSHK010000362.1 GCA_026982275.1 Paracoccaceae bacterium
TGCTGGTTTTCGTCTTCCAGCTCCTCTATCGAAGGTGGCTCCATATCCGCCAGTTCTTGCTCGTCCATTTCCGCCTCGATCTCTTCGATATCATCGAGAAAGTCATTTTTTTCGTCGCTCATCTTGCTTACCTCTGTCTTGGCGAGCCAGATACCAGCCGCCCCATCAACTGCGCGGTATAATCCACTATCGGGACAATACGCGCATAATTCAGATGGGTCGGGCCGATGACACCAACTGCGCCAACTATTTTTCGATCACTGTTCATATAGGGAGAAACCACCAAAGAGGAACCCGAAAGTGAGAAAAGTTTGTTCTCTGCGCCAATAAATACCCGAACCCCGTCTCCCTCTTCTGTCAGCGACAGCAGGTTCTCCAGATCACGCTTGCGCTCAAGGTCGTCAAACAACAACCGGATGCGCTCCAGCTCGGCTTCATCGGCATTTTCTTCCAGCAAATTGGAGCGGCCACGCACAATCAGCCGTTCGGGCGCGCCATCCGGACTATCGGCCCAGATCGCCACTCCCATCTCGATCAGATTTTGGGAAAGAATATCCAGCTCGCTCTGGTATTTGGCGATTTCTCGAGAAACAATATTGCGGAACTCTCCAACAGTATGGCCTTCCATCACCGAATTGAGGAAATTCGCCGCCTCGCGCATGGCGGATGGGGTCATACCGGCAGGTGGTGAAAAAATACGGTTTTCAACCTGCCCGTCAGCAGTAACCAGCACCACAAGGGCACGGTCGGGTGCAAGAGAAACAAATTCGATATGCTTGATGGAGGATTTGGTTTTTGGCGCCAGCACAAGGCTGGCACCTTGTGTAAGCCCTGAGAGCATTTTTCCGGCACGATCCAGCGCGGCCTGGATATCAGGCGTATCCTCCATCGATTTTTCGATTTCGCTGCGATCAACACCGGAAACACCGCCAATTTCCAACAGCCCATCCACAAACAGCCGCAGCCCCTGATGGGTGGGCAAACGGCCTGCGGATATATGTGGACTATTGAGCAGGCCCAGATGCTCGAGATCCTGCATGGTATTGCGGATGGTGGCCGCCGATACCTGCTCTGCCAATTGCCGGCTAAGGGTGCGCGAGCCGACCGGCTCTCCGGTATCGAGATAGGATTCGACGATCAGCCGAAATACCTCGCGAGAGCGGGTGCTTAATTCTGACAGGGGTGAAGGCATGGTCATCGGATTCTTTCTTTGCCTTGAAAATAGGGGCTATAGCGGGTGTGGTCAATGCTGGACGGGCTTGCACCGGCGCGCTATGACAAAAGCAGGAAATTTCAGGAGAGACCCCATGCGCCCATCCGGCAGAGCCAATGACATAATGCGCGAGATCAGCATTGAAACCAACGTCACCAAACACGCAGAAGGCTCTTGCCTGATCAAATGTGGCGATACCCATGTGCTATGCACCGCCAGCCTGGAGACCCGCGTGCCGCCATGGCTGCGCAATACCGGCCTTGGCTGGGTAACGGCGGAATATGGCATGCTGCCGCGCTCCACCGGATCACGGATGCGGCGCGAGGCGACCGCCGGCAAACAATCTGGAAGAACGCAAGAAATTCAACGTCTTATCGGGAGAAGCCTGCGCGCAGGGGTGGATCGTGTAGCGCTGGGTGAGCGGCAGATTACCGTGGATTGCGATGTGATTCAGGCCGATGGCGGCACGCGCTGCGCCTCTATTACCGGCGGCTGGGTGGCCTTGCGGCTGGCGGTGAACCAGCTTTTGAAGGCCGGCGATATCAAGCAGGATCCGCTGCTGGACCATGTAGCAGCTGTTTCTTGCGGGATTTATGGCGGGCAGCCGG
>JALSHK010000363.1 GCA_026982275.1 Paracoccaceae bacterium
CACGCCCAGCCCAATGCCTGCCCCGATTGCGGCCCGCAGCTGGAGCTGGTCGATGCCACTGGCCAGCCGGTGCGTGGTGATCCGCTGGATCGGGTGGCGGCGCTGCTGAAGACCGGAAAAATCGTGGCCATCAAGGGCCTTGGCGGCTTTCAACTGGCGGTGGATGCTTGCGATGAGGCCGCCGTTGCCCGCCTGCGCACCCGCAAGCGCCGCCCCACCAAACCTCTGGCCCTGATGTTGCGCGATATGGATATGGCGGCGGAAATGGTTGTGCTGAATGCCCCCGCCCGCGCCCTGCTGCAAAGCTGGCAGGCCCCGATCGTGCTACTGGAGCGTCGTGGCGAGGTCGCTCCGAGCGTGGCACCCGATCAGCCCCGCCTCGGGGTGATGCTGCCCAACACCCCGCTGCATCATATCCTGATGCAGGCGCTTGACGGGCCCATGGTGCTGACCTCGGGCAATATCAGCGGGGAGCCGCAAATCACTGACAATAGAGAGGCCCTGCAAAAGCTCGGCGGTATCGCCGATTATTTCCTTCTGCATGACCGAGATATCGCCAACCGGATGGATGACAGCGTGGTGCAAGTGATTGGTGACACGCCGCAAATCCTGCGCCGCGCCCGCGGCTATGCCCCTGCGCCCTTGCAACTGCACGAGGGCTTTGCAAAGCTGCCAAAGGTGCTGGCCATGGGGGCGGACCTCAAAAACACCTTCTGCCTGCTGGCCAATGGCCGCGCCACGCTCAGCCAGCATATGGGCGACATGCAAAGCCCCGCCACCCAGCGCGATGTGCGCCATAACCTCGCGTTATATCAGCAGATTTACGACTTCAGCCCCGATCATATCGCGGTGGATATGCACCCCGGATATTTCTCCACCCGCCTTGGCGAGGGGCTGGGCGCGGTTGCGCATGTGCAGCACCACCACGCCCATATTGCTGCCGTAATGGCCGAACACGGTTTGCCCCCCGATGCGCCCCCCGTGCTGGGCGTGGTGCTGGACGGGCTTGGCTATGGCGATGACGGCACCATCTGGGGGGGCGAGTTTTTGCAGGCCGATTTCAGGGGCTACAAACGCCTCGCCCATTTTCCCGCCATCGCTCTGCCCGGCGGTGATAAAGCCAACCAGCAGCCATGGCGCAACCTGTTTGCCCATCTGCGCGCGGCCTTCGGCCCCGAGGCAGACCTGCGCGCCCGCTTCGGGCCACTGCCCTTTATGGAGGCGCTCGAGGCCAAGCCCCTGAACATGATCGGCCAGATGATCGACAATCGCCTCAACAGCCCCGTCGCTTCGTCTGCCGGACGCCTGTTCGATGCCGTCGCTGCCGCGCTCGGGCTTTGTTTCGAGCGCCAAGCCTATGAAGGCGAAGCCGCGATGCAGCTTCAGGCCTTGGCCGAAACCTGCCTGTCGGACGGCGGGGTTTATCCGGTAGCTATAGCTGAAGAAATAGCATGGGACACCCTCTGGACCGGCATTTTGCACGACCTTTCAGAGCGTGTTGACGCGAACCGGATTGCCCGCCGGTTCCATAACACGCTGGTGAAGGTTGTGGTTCAAAATGCCTTTTCAATTGCAGAAAACCGAAGCCTTGAAACCATTGTTCTGAGCGGTGGTGTGATGCAAAATCGGCTGCTCTTTTCCGCAATTGAAAAGCGCCTGCAAGACAGGGGTCTGAAAGTCCTTGCGCCGGTGGATTATCCGGCAAATGATGGCGCTACATCCTTGGGGCAAGCCACAATTACTGCGGCCCGTATGAACCTCCACTGAGATTGAGATCCCTTAGGGTGTAGACCTATAAATCAGAATATGATTCAAG
>JALSHK010000364.1 GCA_026982275.1 Paracoccaceae bacterium
CCAGCGATTTTGGGCTTGAGCGGCAACCGTGCTGGCAGCCAGCACAAAAAGTGCAAATATAATTCTCATGAAGTCCCTCTTTCGATAAATGGTTATTACAGAACCAAAGTGGCACTGGATAATGTTTCAATTGTGATTCCTTCACAATTGAAACAAAGTGTAATACAATGTTATTAACGGGTCAATTGCCTGCTATAATTCTGTGCTATCCCAGAGCTGCTCCCGCGCATAGGGACGCAAGGTTTCGGCGCTTTCTATCTTGCGAAACAGGATAATCGCGCCGCTGGAAAACCGCGGATCATATGCAAAGCCCCGCTCGGCCATCGCCGAAAATACCGCTGCCACCCCCTTCAGGCCGGTAATATGATCATGCAGTTCAAGGTAGACGCGGGTCACGTCGCCAAAATTCACTTCATTGAACAGTGCGGCTTCCGCCCCTTCGATATCGCAAACCACCATCGTTACCCGCGCCTGTTCCAGCAGCTGGTTCAGGCTCATTTCGGGCACCATAACCGTAGAAACATAGGCATTGGGTGCCGCAGACAGCGACCCCATCCAGAAATCCTTGCGCTGATAAAATTCCGCCTCGCCAAGGCCCGGATTGCCCAGCACCACGTTCAGCCGCTCGACATTTTTCACCCCGTTGCAGCGATGCAGCTCGGCCATAAACGGCATCAGATCCGGATTCGCCTCCACCGAGATCACCTTTTTGGCGTGGCGCGCGATCAGGGTCGAGATAAAGCCGATCCCCGCGCCGATATCCAGCACCACATCCTCTGCTTCCACGATATGCGGAATCTGCGCGGCTTCCTCGGCCTCGAAATAGCCAAGCTTGATCGCGCGCAGGATCGCCGGCGTGATGATCAAAGGATCATAGGGGATTTTCACCCCTTCGGTTTCGATATAGTCATAGGCAGGCTGAAGCTGTGTTTGCATCCCCACAAACTGCCGCCAAAGCCTTAATGAAGGGTTAATCCGGCAAAATCAGCGCGGGCTGCGCTTGGCCAATATCCGCTGCAGCGTGCGGCGATGCATATTCAGCCGCCGCGCGGTTTCCGATACATTGCGATCGCAAAGCTCGAACACCCGCTGGATATGCTCCCAGCGCACCCGGTCGGCCGACATCGGGTTTTCGGGGGGCGGGGGCTTGTCATCGGGCAGGGCCAGCAGGGCGTTGGTGATGTCATTGGCGTCGGCGGGCTTGGAGAGATAATCATTGGCGCCGATCTTTACCGCCGCCACCGCTGTGGCAATCGCGCCGTAGCCTGTTAGCACCACCACCTTCACCTCGGGGCGTTTTTCGCGCAATAGCTCGACCACATCAAGCCCGTTGCCATCTTCCAGCCGCAGATCACACACCGCATAGGCTGGCGGGCTTGTGGCAACAATGCCCTTGGCCTCCTGCACACCGGAAGCGGTAACCACCTCGAAACCGCGCTTTTCCATAGCGCGGGCAAGGCGGCGCACGAAGGGTTCGTCATCGTCCAGTAGCAGCAGGGTTTTATCCTCGCCGATATCCGCCAGTTTCCGGTCAGGCATATTTTGCTCCCGTTGGTTTATTCTTTCGAGCAAGACTAGACCCACATTTCCCCGAGGTCAAACCCCTTGACGCGCAAGGGCGGCTTACAGCTGCAAACCCGCTTGGTTCTTTTGTTGGCGGGCGCGGCATGATATGGGGGCTTATGACCGAACCGAACGTGAATATGATTTCCTCCTCCGCCCGCTTTAGCTGGGTGCGCCTGCGCACCCTCGTCATGCTGCGCTGGGTCACCATCGCGGGGCAGACTATGGCGCTGTGGTTGGCTACAATCT
>JALSHK010000365.1 GCA_026982275.1 Paracoccaceae bacterium
ATGCCCTGGTGATTTCGCCGCGCATTTGCGGGATTTGCTCGGTCAGCCAGTCTATTTCTGCCGCCGAGGCGCTGGCAGCGGCGCAGGGCCTAAAGCCGCTGCCAAACGGGCAGTTGGTCACCAATCTGGTGCATGCCTGCGAGAATGTATCGGACCACCTGACCCATTTTTACATGTTTTTCATGCCGGATTTTACCCGCGAGATTTATGCAGGCAAGCCGTGGCACGAAGCCGTTGCCAGCCGTTTTGCTGCCATGAAAGGCAGTGGCGCACAAGATATGCTGCCCGCGCGCGCCGAATTCATGCATATCGTCGGCCTGCTGGCGGGCAAATGGCCCCATACCATGAGCCTGCAGCCGGGCGGTGTCACCCGCGTGGTTACCCCGCAAGAGGTCCAGCACCTGCGCGCCCTGCTTGGCAGTTTTCGCCGCTATCTGGAGCGGTTTGTTTTTGGCGGGCCGCTGGAGGGGTTTGCCGAAATCAGCACCCTTGCGGGGCTGGCGGCATGGGCGGAAAACAAGACCGGCGATTTTTCCGGCTTTTTGCAAATCAGCCGCGACCTTGGGCTTGAGAAAATGGGCCATGCGGGGGACCGCTTCCTGAGTTTTGGCGCCTATGCCAATGAAACCGGCCACCTGTTTGCCCGTGGACTCAGCCTCGGGGACAGCCCGCAAAAGCTCAATACCGGCCTGATTTCCGAAGATATTTCCAACGCATGGATGCAGGGCAGCGGCCCTGCGCGCCACCCGTTCAAGGAGCAAACCCTGCCCGATGGGGATATGGAAAGCGGCTATACATGGTGCAAAGCCCCGCGCTTGGAGGGGCTGCCAGCTGAAGTCGGCGCGCTGGCGCGGCAAGTGGTGGCGCGCCACCCGTTGGCGCTGGGGATGGTGGCCAATGGCGGCAATGTGCAGGCGCGGATCGTGGCGCGGTTTCTGGAAATCGCCCTTTTGGTGCCGCAAATGGAGCGCTGGCTGGCCGAAATTCGCCCTGCCGACGCCTTTATCACCCATGCCGATATGCCGGAGCGCGCCGAGGGCGCGGGGCTGGTCGAGGCGGCGCGCGGCGCGCTTGGCCATTGGCTGCAGGTTGAAAAAGGAAAAATCGCCAATTACCAGATCATCGCCCCGACCACATGGAACTTTTCGCCGCGCGATGCCAGCGGCCAGCCCGGCCCGCTGGAGCAGGCACTGGTGGGCGCGCCGGTGCAAAAGGGCGAGACCGACCCTGTATCGGTGCAGCATATTGTGCGCTCATTCGACCCCTGCATGGTCTGCACGGTGCATTGAGCAGCCGGCAGGAAATACGGGTGCGCGGGCTGGTGCAGGGGGTCGGGTTCCGGCCCTTTGTGTGGCATTTGGCGCAGCAGGCGGGGCTGGTGGGCGAGGTGCTGAACGATGGCGGCGGGGTGTTGATCCGGCTGCAATCTGACGGTGCGGCGCTGATGCAGGCCCTGCGGAAAAAACCGCCGCCGCTGGCGCGGATAGATGCGCTGGAATTGCGCGATTACACCGGCCCGCTGCCTGAAAGCGGCTTTCATATCACCGCCAGCGCAGGCGGGGCGGCGCGCACTGGCATCACCCCCGATGCTGCCACTTGCCCCGATTGCCTCGCCGAGGTGCTGGACCCCGAGAACCGCCGCCACCGCTATGCATTTACCAATTGCACCCATTGCGGCCCGCGCCTGAGCATCACCCGGGCCATTCCTTACGACCGCGCCCACACCACCATGGCCGAATTTCCCATGTGCGCCGCTTGCCAGCGCGAATATGACGACCCCGCCAATCGCCGCTATCA
>JALSHK010000366.1 GCA_026982275.1 Paracoccaceae bacterium
TGATAGCGGCGATTGGCGGGGTCGTCATATTCGCGCTGGCAAGCGGCGCACATGGGAAATTCGGCCATGGTGGTGTGGGCGCGGTCGTAAGGAATGGCCCGGGTGATGCTCAGGCGCGGGCCGCAATTTGTGCAATTGGTAAACGCATAGTGGTGGCGGCGGTTTTCAGGGTCCAGCACCTCGGCGAGGCAATCGGGGCAAGTGGCAGCATCGGGGGTAATGCCGGTGCGCGCCGCGCCCCCCGCGCTGGCGGTAATATGAAAGCCGGTTTCGGGTAGCGGGCCGGTGTAATCTCGCAGCTCAAGCGCATCTATCCGCGCCAGCGGCGGCGGGTTGTTCCGCAGGGCCTCCATCAGCCCCTCGCCCCCCGATTGCAGCCGGATCAACACCCCGCCGCCATCATTCAGCACCTCGCCCACCAGCCCCGCCTGCTGCGCCAAATGCCAGACAAAAGGCCGAAACCCGACCCCCTGCACCAACCCGCGCACCCGTATTTCCTGCCCGCTGCTCAATGCACCGTGCAGACCATGCAGGGGTCAAATGACCGCACAATATGCTGCACCGACACAGGGTCGGTCTCGCCTTTTTGCACCGGCGCGCCCACCAGTGCCTGCTCCAGCGGGCCGGGCTGGCCGCTGGCATCGCGGGGCGAAAAGTTCCAAGTGGTCGGGGCGATGATCTGGTAATTGGCGATTTTGCCATTTTCAACCCGCAGCCAATGGCCAAGCGCGCCGCGCGCCGCCTCGACCAGCCCCGCGCCCTCGGCGCGCTCGGGCATGTCGGCATGGGTGATGAAGGCGTCGGCGGGGCGAATTTCGGCCAGCCAGCGCTCCATTTGCGGCACCAAAAGGGCGATTTCCAGAAACCGCGCCACGATCCGCGCCTGCACATTGCCGCCATGGGTTACCATCTCCAGCGCCAGCGGGTGGCGCGCCACCACTTGGCGGGCCAGCGCGCCGACCTCGGCGGGCAGCCCCTCCAGCCGCGGGGCTTTGCACCATGTATAGCCGCTCTCCATGTCGCCATCGGGCAGGGTTTGCCCCTCGAACGGGTGGCGCGCAGGGCCGCTGCCCTGCATCCATGCGTTGGAAATATCTTCGGAAATCAGGCCGGTATTGAGCTTTTGCGGGCTGTCCCCGAGGCTGAGCCCACGGGCAAACAGGTGGCCATTTTCATTGGCATAGGCGCCAAAACTCAGGAAGCGATCCCCCGCATGGCCCATCTTCTCAAGCCCAAGGTCACGGCTGATTTGCAAAAATGTCGAAAGATCACCCGCCGTGTTTTCCGCCCATGCCGCCAGCCCCGCAAGGGTGCTGATTTCGGCAAACCCCTCCAGAGGCCCGCCAAACACAAACCGCTCCAGATAGCGGCGAAAACTGCCAAGCAGGGCGCGCAGGTGCTGGACCTCCTGCGGGGAAACCACGCGGGTGACACCGCCCGGCTGCAGGCTCATGGTATGGGGCCATTTGCCCGCCAACAGGCCGACGATATGCATAAATTCGGCGCGGGCGGGCAGCATATCTTGCGCGGCGCTACCTTTCATGGCGGCAAAACGGCTGGCCGTGGTGGCGTGCCACGGCTTGCCTGCATAAATATCGCGGGTAAAATCCGGCATGAAAAACATGTAAAAATGGGTCAGGTGGTCGGATACATTCTCGCAGGCATGCACAAGATTGGTGACCAACTGCCCGTTTGGCAGCGGCTTTAGGCCCTGCGCCGCTGCCAGCGCCTCGGCGGCAGAAATAGACTGGCTGACCGAGCAAATCCCGCAAATGCGCGGCGAAATCACCAGGGCAT
>JALSHK010000367.1 GCA_026982275.1 Paracoccaceae bacterium
TGATTTGCGCCTTGGTTTGCCTGTGGCGCTGCGCATGGATGGGCAGAGCTGGCTATTTAGCGCCGTCGAAACCCTCAAGCCTGCGCGCTATAACAGCTTGCAGGCGCTGGGCGCGCCGCTATTGGCGCTATCTGCGCGCCGCGGGCAAACCCTGAATATTCCGGTTTATGATGGTGATCTGGTGCGGCTGGAATTGCCAAAAACGGCGGCTCTGGATTGGCTGAAAGCGGTGGCGGACCCGTCTTTTGATCTGGAAAACCCGATGAAAGGCCCGTTTCGCCCGCAGCGCGGCGGCGAGGCTTTGCCCCACCGCCTTGCGCTGAAGCTCTGCAAAAAGGCGCATCTACTGCCCGCCGCGCTGGTGCTGGAAACCGATACCTCCCTTGAGGGCCTTACGGTTTTGCGCCCCTCCGATCTGGGGGCCGCCAGCCAGCTCAGGCTTTCCAGAGTTTCCTCGGCGCGGGTGCCGCTGGAGGTTTCCAAGCTCGGGCATGTGCATGTTTTTCGCGCCGATGACGGCTCAGAAGAGCATTACGCGGTGGAAATCGGCGCGCCCAAGCGCGACCAGCCGCTGTTGGCCCGCCTGCATTCCGCCTGCTTTACCGGCGATCTGGTTGGCTCGCTGAAATGCGATTGCGGGCCGCAATTGCGCGCAGCACTGGCCCAGATCGGGGCCGAGGGCGCAGGCGTGCTGCTCTATATGAATCAAGAGGGGCGCGGCATCGGGCTGGCCAATAAGATGCGGGCCTATAGCCTTCAGGATCAGGGCTTTGATACGGTCGAGGCCAATCACCGCCTCGGCTTTGAGGATGACGAGCGCAATTTCGAGCTGGGGGCGCAAATGCTCAAGGCGCTCGGGTTTTCCAGCCTGCGGCTGATGACCAATAATCCGGCCAAAATCGCCAAGATGGAAAGCTCGGGCATCAAGGTGGTGGAGCGGGTGGCGCTAAAGGTCGGAGAGACGCCGCAAAACGCGGGGTATCTGGCGATCAAGGCCAGCAAAAGCGGGCATTTGCTTTAGCTTTTGCCCTTGTTTACATGCGGAAAGGGCTTGAGGAAATCTTTGCCCAAAAAACCCACCAGCTCCTGCCAGCCATCGCCATTTGACAGATCCATCACCAGCAAATCCTCTGGCCGGTCTTTGAAATATTCAATGATCTCCGCATTTTGCCGCTGATAGAGCGCCAGATAATGCGCCTCGTTCCCCGCCAGCCGATCCACGCCATACATCCAGCGGCGCAACGGGTTGTTGCCATCGGGAAAATAGCGGCGATAGCTTTCCAGCCATGCTTCCGGCGCGCGTTTGGTCAGGATGAATTTGGAATCCGGATAGGCTTGATCAAAGGCGCGATACATAAATGCGCAGGGTGAATCCTGAAGCACGTCAAAATTGCGGGCGAAATCAACCATAAAACCGGCCAGCCGCGCCTCCAGATCCGGCGCTTGCCAATCCATTCCGGCATTCAGCTCTTTCACCCCGTCGCCCACGCTATAGCCCAGCAGCGAGAGCGCGCGGGCCAGCGAGGAGGTGCCGGTTTTTTGAAAGCCGATGCAGAAGATCTTCTGGCTCATGCGGGCATCAAAGCCCAGAAATCCAGCTCCAGCAGCACATGCGGCGGGTATTTTCCATCCCGCTTGGACAGATCCTGCCCGGCATCGCCGCGATAGGCCAGCATTTGCAGCCGGATCGCCCCGATGCCGCCGATCTCGGCCTTGTCCAGCACGGTGGAGCGCGCCCGCAGGGTATCGCCCGCAAAGCAGGGGTTGATATGGCTGCCCGCATTGATCGCC
>JALSHK010000368.1 GCA_026982275.1 Paracoccaceae bacterium
GAGGGATGCGGGCGTGACCGCGCAATCGCTCAATGAGGCGATCAATAAAATCAGGCAGGGCCGCACTGCGGATAGCGCCAGCGCCGAGGATACCTATGAATCGCTGAAGAAATTTGCGCGCGACCTCACGGAAGCGGCGCGGGAAGGCAAGATCGACCCGATTATTGGCCGCGACGAGGAGATTCGCCGCACCATGCAGGTGCTGACCCGCCGGACCAAAAACAATCCGGTGCTGATTGGCGACCCGGGCGTGGGCAAAACCGCGATTGCCGAGGGCTTGGCCCTGCGCATTGTCAATGGGGATGTGCCGGATTCGATTGCCGGCAAAACCCTGATGTCGTTGGATATGGGGGCGCTGATTGCGGGCGCTAAATATCGCGGTGAATTCGAGGAACGCTTGAAAGCGGTGCTGAAAGAGGTGACCGATGGCGATGGCGATATCATCCTGTTTATTGACGAGCTGCACACCCTGGTGGGTGCGGGCAAGGGCGACGGGGCGATGGATGCTTCCAACCTGCTAAAGCCTGCCTTGGCGCGGGGCGATTTACACTGCGTGGGGGCGACCACGCTGGATGAATATCGCAAATATATCGAGAAAGATCCGGCCCTTGCGCGGCGTTTTCAGCCGGTGCTGATCGAGGAGCCGACGGTGGAGGATACCGTCAGCATCCTGCGCGGTATCAAGGAGAAATACGAGCTGCACCACGGCATCCGGATTAGTGACGGGGCTTTGGTGGCGGCGGCTACGCTTTCCGACCGATATATCACGGACCGGTTTTTGCCCGATAAGGCGATTGACCTTATGGACGAAGCCGCCTCGCGTTTGCGGATGGAGGCGGATAGCAAACCCGAAGAGCTGGATGCGATTGACCGCGAGATCTTGCAGAAAAAGATCGAGGCGGAGGCACTGAAAAAGGAAAAAGACCAGGCCAGCAAAGACCGGCTGGAGAAGCTGGAGCGCGATCTTGCGCGCTTACAGGAGGAATCAGACGAGCTGACCGCCCGATGGCAGGCCGAGCGTGACAAGCTCGCCAGCGCGCGCGACATTAAAGAAGCGCTGGATCAGGCGCGGGCGCGGCTGGACCAAGCCAAGCGCGAGGGCGACCTTGCCAAGGCCGGAGAGCTTTCTTATGGCGTTATTCCCAAGCTGGAGGCCGAGCTGGCCGAGGCCGAGGAAGCCGAGGAGAAAGACGTGATGGTCGAGGAGGCCGTGACGGCGGAACACGTGGCCGGTGTTGTGGCGCGCTGGACCGGCATTCCGGTGGATAAAATGCTGGAAGGCGAGCGCGATAAGCTTTTGCGGATGGAGACCGAGCTTGGAAAACGGGTGATCGGGCAGGGGCAGGCGGTGCGGGCGGTGGCCAATGCGGTGCGGCGCTCGCGCGCTGGCCTGGCTGATCCGAACCGGCCACAGGGCAGTTTTCTGTTTCTCGGGCCAACCGGTGTGGGCAAAACCGAGCTGACAAAAGCGCTGGCGGAGTTTTTGTTTGATGATGATCAGGCGATGGTGCGGATTGATATGTCCGAATTCATGGAAAAGCATTCCGTGGCGCGGCTGATCGGCGCGCCTCCGGGCTATGTCGGCTATGACGAGGGCGGGGTGCTGACGGAAGCTGTGCGCCGCAAGCCCTATCAGGTGATCCTGTTTGACGAGGTCGAAAAGGCGCATCCGGATGTGTTTAACGTGCTGCTTCAGGTGCTGGATGATGGCCGGCTGACGGACGGGCAGGGGCGGGTGGTGGATTTCAAGCACAGCTTGATTATCCTGACCTCAAACCTTGGCTCGCAG
>JALSHK010000369.1 GCA_026982275.1 Paracoccaceae bacterium
ATCTTTTTGACCGGCATTCGCAGCGCAAAGCGCGGAAAAAGCGCCAGCCCGTAGCGGAACAGCAAAAACACAAATCCGGTGAGCAGCCCCATATGCAGGCCCGAAATCGCCAATAAATGTGCCAGATTGGAATCCCGCAGGGTTTGCAAAACCTCGTCATCAATCCGGCTGCGATCTCCGGTAATTATTGCGGCGGCAAAAGCCCCATTTCGTCCGCCGACGGATTCCGCGATATGGGTCGCCAGTTGCCGCCGGATCCGTTCCAGCCACAGGCGCTCGCCCCCATCCTCGAACGGGCGCATTTTCAACACCGGATTGCGGGAATACCCCAGGCCGCCAAGCTGGCTAAACCACGCAAAGCGGCGAAAATCAAATCCGCCCGGCTCGACCGGCCCGCCAGGCGGCGAAAGCTGGCCGACCAGCGCCACCCGATCCCCCAAAGCCAATTCCGGATACCAGCCAAATAGTGATATCCGCACTTTCTCCGGCGGAGGGTTCACCCGCTCCAGCACCACCCGATCCAGCGTCAGCCGCATTGCCTTGCTTTTGGAGCGATCGATTTTGATCACCCGCCCCTCCACCGGCCCATAATAACGAAAGCCCAGAACCGGAGCCGACACCGAAGCACTTCGCGCCACCGCCGCGAGGTAACCCGAAATTAACACAAACAGGATTAGGATCAGCAGGCGCGCCACTTCAGAAGCCCGCCATATCATAACAAGGAGAAGCGTTTCCAACCCAATCAGCCCCCAAACAACCCGTGCTGATGGCTCAAAAGGCAGCTTGAAATAGGCACCGATGCCAAAGGCCAGAGCCACCGGCAGCCAGAGGATAAAGTTTTGCCGTTGGGTTTCCAGCCATGCCACGCCTTGTTCTCCCTTTCCCCTTGCCCTAAAACCACAGCATCACCCTGTTATGGTTTCTGAAAGGTTAACAAATGTCAGCTAAAGGCATCGTCACCCGCTTTGCGCCCTCGCCCACCGGATATTTGCATATCGGCGGCGCACGCACCGCGCTTTTCAACTGGCTATTTGCCCGTCATCACGGCGGCAAATTCCTGTTGCGCATCGAGGATACGGATCGCGCCCGCTCTACGCCTGAAGCAACCGAGGCGATATTTGAAGGGCTGCGCTGGCTCGGGCTGGATTGGGATGGCGATGCGGTCAGCCAGTTCGGGCGCGTAGCGCGCCATCAGGAAGCGGCGCAAGCCATGCTCGACGCCGGCACCGCCTATAAATGCTATTCCAGCAAGGAAGAAATAGAAGCATTCCGGGAAAAGGCCCGCGCCGAAAAACGCCCGCCGCTGTTTCAAAGCCCGTGGAGAGACGCGGCGAGCGCCCCCGACTTGCCTTTTGTCGTTCGCCTGAAAGCGCCGAAAACCGGCGAAACCGTGGTGCAGGACGAGGTGCAGGGTCGGGTAACCTTCAAAAATGAAACCATGGATGATCTGGTGCTGCTGCGCTCGGACGGCACGCCCACCTATATGCTGGCGGTGGTGGTTGATGATCACGATATGGAGGTGACACATGTGATTCGCGGCGATGATCACCTGACAAATGCCGCCCGTCAAACCCTGATATCAGAAGCGCTGGGATGGGAGATCCCTAGCTTTGCCCATGTGCCGCTGATCCATGGGCCGGATGGCAAAAAACTGTCCAAAAGGCACGGGGCGCTCGGGGTGGAGGAATATCGCGATATGGGATATTTGGCGGGGGCCATGCGCAATTATCTTGCGCGGCTTGGCTGGAGCCATGGCAATGACGAATTTTTTACCACAGAGCAAGCCA
>JALSHK010000370.1 GCA_026982275.1 Paracoccaceae bacterium
CGTCTTCACGCCCACCACCTCGAGCATCTCCTCCATTTCGCGGGGGGAGGGGCCGATATGGCGGCGATTGGCAAAATCATAGGGCTGATAGCGGCTTGGCTCAAACGGCATGGGCAGGCTCCGGAAGAATGCGCCGAAAGAGCTGGGCTTTCGGCGCGTAAGGTTAGTCGATCAGGGCTTTATAGGCATTCACATCCAGCAGGTTTGCCAGCTCGGCAGTATCGGAGATCTTGAGCTTGTAAAACCACGCATTGCCCTCGGGGTCTTCATTGACCATGCCCGGGTTATCCTCGAGCGCGCCATTGGCCTCGATGATTTCCATCGCCAGCGGGGCAAAAAGCTCGGAAGCGGCTTTCACGCTTTCCACCACGCCGATTTCGTCGTCTTTATCAAAGGTCTCGCCGGCCTCTTGCAGCTCGACAAATACCACTTCGCCAAGGGCTTCGGCGGCGTGTTTGGTGATGCCAAGGGTGGCGATATCGCCTTCCACTTCGATCCATTCATGTTCTTCGGTGTAATAGATGGTCATTGCTGAACCCTTTCTAGCGTTTGTAATTTTGCGCCACGAAGGGCAGCTTGATGATGGTGGCGGGGCGCGCTTTGCCCCGGATAACGAGATTTACCGATGTGCCCGGCTCGGCAAATTCGGCAGAGACATAGCCCATGGAAACCGGCCCCTCGAAGGTAGGGCCAAAACCGCCGGAGGTGATGCTGCCGATGATATTACCGCTATCATCCGCCACTTCAACCCCGCGCCGCGCCGGTGCGCGGCCTTCGGGCTTGATGCCCACCAGCTTGCGGGCAGGGCCATCGGCCAGCTCTTGCAATATGCGGGTATCGCCGGGAAAGCCGCCTCCCTCGCGGCGCTTTTTCTGCATCGCCCATGTCAGATTGGCCTCGACCGGCGTGGTGGAATTATCAATGTCATTGCCATAAAGGCACAGCCCCGCCTCAAGCCGCAGGCTATCGCGCGCGCCAAGGCCGGCAGGTTCCAGATCAGGATGCGCCAGCAATAGCCGCGCGATTTCCACCACCTTATCCTCGGGGATGGATATCTCGTAACCGTCCTCGCCGGTATAGCCAAGGCGGGATATCCGCACTTCGACCCCGTTGATTTCCGCCAGCACGGTTTGCATGAATTTAAGCGTCGCGGCGATGGGCGCATGGGCTGATACAATCGCCTCGGCGGCGGGGCCTTGCACCGCGATCAGGGCGCGCGACAGCTCGCGCACCTCGATATCCAGCCCGCGCATATGGTTGATATCCTGATCCCGCATCGAGGCATTGACCACGACAAAAAAGTGATCCCCCGCATTGGCGACAATCAGATCATCCATGATTCCACCTTCGGCATTGGTGAAAAACGTATAGCGCGCCTTGCCCTCGGCCAGCGGGGTGAAGCTGGAGGGACAAAGTGATTCGAGCTGCCCGGCCACATTTTCGCCGCGCAATTCCACCTGCCCCATATGCGATACATCAAACAGCGCCGCCTTTTCGCGGCAGTGCTTATGCTCGGCGGCCACCCCTGCGGGGTAGTTGACCGGCATCATCCAGCCGGCAAAATCAACCATTTTGCCGCCAAGCTCGACATGAAGATCATTTAGCGGGGTTTTGCGGGGTTCGCTCATCGGGGGCACCTCTAGCTGCTGGTATACTTTTGTCTACCAAGTTTCCTATCGGAAACATACGACTCTATCGCCGGGTTTTCCAGTAAAATATAAGGATTGATTGAAAAGTTTTTTCGGCTCATGCTAGGGTGGAGCAAGTAACCATAACGGGAGGTGCG
>JALSHK010000371.1 GCA_026982275.1 Paracoccaceae bacterium
GGAACGTCAAAACGAAGCCTTTGGAGAAACCAACCAGACCCTGATGCTACTGGCTGTAGACAGCCCGGAAGAACGTCCGCGTTTGCTTGAGGCCGAGCGGGCGCTGTTCAACATTCTGGATGATCCCGATAGCGAATATGCGCTGACGGATATGACCAGCTTTACCAGCGTTTCCAGCCTGTTGCCTGCCATGGGTTACCCGCTGGATCTGACCTCGCTGGACGAGGTCGCCATCCTGTTGGACGAGCGCGCTGCACTGGGCGCTGTATTTTTCAACAAAGACCACACTGCCACCATTCTTTCGATCAAGCTTGATGTGCAAGACCAGTCAGACGCCGGATTGCAGCAGGCTTATGCCGAGCAAAAAGCGCTGGCGGAATATATGCGGGAGACCTTTCCCGATGTGGATGTAGCCTTTACCGGATCGGTTTCTATGGGGGAAGCCCTGCGCGACGGGCTGACCTTTGACCGGAAATTCCTGTTTCCGCTGACGCTGGTGGTTAATTTTCTTGTTCTATTGTTTGCCTTCCGGAATTTGCGGGTGACCATCGCGGCGCTGGGTATCGGCATGATGTCTGTGGTGCTGACCACCGGGCTTGCTGGCTGGAGCGGGCATGTATTTGCCACGGCGGCTGTCTCGTCTTTCTCGATCATCATGACGCTGACGGTGGCCTCTGTGATCCATGTGATCCATGCCATAGGAAAACGACAGCGAAACCTGCCCTTTCAAAAGACGGATAGCGTTATTCTGGCCAGCTTTCGCAAGCTGGCTGTTCCGGTTATCCTTGCGCATGCAACTACGGCGGTGGGTTTTTTGTCGCTGAACTGGGCCGATGCGCCTGCATTTCAGTCTATGGGGAATCTGGTTGCGATCGGGCTGGTTTTTTCGTTGATCATCGTGTTGTTTATTGCGCCGCTGATTTTGTCATCCGCATGCGGCGATATGAAAATCCGCGATCACTCCATGCGCCGCCTGTCCCGGGCATTCACCAAAGCCTGGGCCAAGGGGCCGCTTATTTGGGGCGTGGTGGTCGGAGCTGCTTCCATTCTGGCGGTGCTGGGTCTGGTTCGCACCACTTTTGACGACCAGTTCATCCGGTTTTTCCCGCCCGAGCATCCGCTTCGGCAGAATATCCAGACCATCGCCGATAATATGGGCTGGTCACAAACCGTGGATCTTGTGCTGCGATACGAGCCGGGCGAGCTGCTGACGCCGCAGAGCTTCCAGGAGCTTTCGGATCTGGTAGATAAAATTCAGGCGCTGGATCAGGTGGTGGATATTCGCGGGCCGCTGCCGATTGTGCAAAATTGCCTTGATCATCGCACCCCGCCCTATGAGGGCAGCCTTGCCGATGTGCCGGAAAAGATGCTGAATTTCTGTGTGCGCAGCAATTATTATGTCACCGAGGAATTTGGCAATGCCACTTTTGCCGCCGATTTTCGCGAGCTGCGCATGAGCCTGCTTGTGGAGCGGCAAAGCTCGGCCAATGTGCGGCTATTGGCCGAAACCGTGGAGAGCATAGCGCAGGAAGCCGGCTTTACCGGTGATCGCTCGGCGGTGTCGGGGGTGAATGTAATGTCTTCTTATCTGTCAATGGTGAATACCAAATCGATGCTTCTGGGCACCGGCATTGCCATGATCGTGGTGTCAATTCTGATCGGCATATTCTTCCGCTCCATCCCGCTGGCCTTCCTGAGCATCATTCCCAATTTTATGCCGGCCATGGCTTCTTTGGGGTTATGGGTGTGGATCAATGGCGAGGTCGGGATGGCTG
>JALSHK010000372.1 GCA_026982275.1 Paracoccaceae bacterium
CGCCGAAATCCGGCACATTCCCGAGGCTGTGCGCAGCCTGCTCACCAGCGGGATAGGCCCGATAAAAGAGGCCGCAAAAGCGTTGCGCCACGCCGACCCTGCCTTTATCGCCACGGTGGCGCGCGGGTCGTCTGACCATGCTGCGACCTATTTGAAATACGCCGCCGAGCTTACGCTGGGGCTGCCCGTGGCCTCGATCGGCCCGTCGATTGCCTCGATTTACGGGGCCAAGCTGCGGCTGGGCGGGGCGGCCTGCATCGGCATTTCGCAATCCGGCCAAAGCCCCGATATTGTGGCCATGGCGAGGGCAGCCCAAGCAGAAGGCGCGCTGACGGTGGCCATCACCAATGACCCCGCATCGCCTCTGGCGCGCAGCAGCGATCATTGTCTTGATATCCACGCCGGTCACGAGCGCTCGGTGGCGGCCACAAAAACCTTTGTAACCTCGGCGGTGGCCGGCATAGCCTTGCTGGCGCACTGGCAGCAAGATCAGGCGCTGATTTCAGCCTTTGAGGCTCTCCCCGATGATCTGGAGGCGGCAACCCTGCATGATTGGCCGCAACTGCGGGAAACCATGGCCGCGCGCAGCTCGCTGTTTGTGCTTGGGCGCGGGCCGTCTTACGCGATATCAAACGAGGCGGCGCTAAAATTCAAGGAAACCTGCCAAATCCATGCGGAATCCTATTCTTCAGCCGAGGTGCTGCACGGCCCTGTTTCCATTGTAGAGCCGCGCTATCCCGTGCTGGCGCTGGCCTCGGCAGATGCCTCTGAAAGCGCGATTGTCGAGGTGGCGGACAAGCTCGCGCACCAAGGCGCGGAGGTGTTTATCACCTCGGATACCGCCAAGCACAGCCACCAGCTGGCCTGTGCCCGCACCCGCCACCCGCTGCTGGACCCGCTGGCGCTGATTGTGTCTTTTTATGCGTTCATCGAGCAATTGAGCGCGGATCGCGGGGTAAACCCCGACACCCCCCGAAACCTGAAAAAAGTAACGGAAACCATATGACAAGCGCATGTGCATATATCGGTGCCGAGATATTTGACGGCACAACCCGCCATAAAAACTGCGCGCTGCTGGTGGAAAACGGCCTTGTAACCGGCATTAAACCGGCTAGCGAGGTGAATGGCGAGGTCCACCAACTTGCGGGCGGGCTGCTGACCGCCGGCTTTGTGGATGTGCAGGTGAATGGCGGCGGCGGGGTGATGCTGAATAGCGCCCCGACCTTAGACACCATAAAAACCATCCGCGATGCCCACCTGCCCTTTGGCACCACCTCGCTGCTACCCACCCTGATCACCGACACACCGGAGCGCACGGCATTGGCACGGATAGCTGCGGTTGAGGCCATGGCACTAGAGGGCGTTATCGGCCTGCATCTGGAAGGGCCGCACCTGAGTGTGGTGCGCAAAGGGGCGCATGACCCGAACCTGATCCGCCCGATGACAGAAACAGACTTGAGCGAGCTATGCACGCTGGCGGCCAAGCTGCCCAGCCTGCTGGTCACGGTGGCACCGGAATCCACCACCCCCGCACAAATCGCAGCCTTGCGCGCGGCGGGGGCTGTGGTTTCGCTTGGGCATACAGATGCGGATTTCGCCACAGCCAGCGCGGCGGGGGCCAGCTGCGTAACCCATCTTTTTAACGCCATGAGCCAGCTCGGAAACCGCGCCCCCGGCATGGTGGGGGCGGCTTTGGAAAGCGGCCAAATGTTTGCCGGGCTGATCGCGGATGGTATTCATGT
>JALSHK010000373.1 GCA_026982275.1 Paracoccaceae bacterium
GCTGGGGCATGCGCAAGATATAGTATTTCTTCAACCCCGCCCAGCGCAGCGCCCGCTCCTTTACATCGGGCAGCCGCTCGAAATCAAAATTCCCGCCAGATACCACCGCCACCACGGTTTTGCCCGCGATATCCGGAATGTCGCGCAAGCCATCGATCGCCAGCGCGCCGGCCGGTTCCAGCACCACGCCCTCAACATTCAGCATCTCGATCATGGTGGCGCAAATCCGGTCTTCAGGGGAAATCAGCACATTTTCCGGCAGCACATGCGCCAGCGCCGCAAAATTGCTCTCGCCAATGCGGGCTACCGCAGCCCCGTCCACGAAACTGTCCACTTTGGGCAGGGTGACAAGCGCGCCGGCCTTGAGCGATTCCCGCAAGCTTGGCCCGCCGGCCGGCTCGATAAAGCGAAATTCAACATCCATGGCCGCCATATATCGGGTCATCCCCGCCGCCAAGCCGCCACCACCCACGGGCAATACCAGCATATCTATGGCTTCGCCCTCCGGCATTTGCGCCAGAATTTCGGCGGCGACGCTGGCCTGGCCCTCAATCACATCCTCGCTGTCAAAGGGGGGCACAAAAACCGCGCCTGCCTCGGCGCAATAGCTCTGGGCCGCTTTCAGGGTTTCGTCAAAATAGTCGCCTTCCAGCCGGATTTCGGCATGGTTGCCGCCAAAGGCATCGGTTTTATGCACCTTTTGTCTGGGTGTTGTTACCGGCATATAGATCACCGCCTGCACCCCGAAATGGGCGCAGACATAAGCCACCCCCTGCGCATGATTACCCGCCGAAGCACAGACGAAAGGACCGGTTTTCCCGGCCTCCAGCGCCTTGACGATGGCATTGAACGCCCCGCGAATCTTATAAGAGCGCACCGGCGAGAGATCTTCGCGTTTCAGATAGATTTCAGCCTTGTATTGGCCACTCAGAAAATCGTTGCGCTGCAAGGGAGTGGTGGCAAAAACCGAGCGCATCTGCTTTTCGCCCCGCGCCACCCTCTCGCGAAAGCCAGGCACCTAATAAACCTCGCGTTTTTGCACGATATGGCCGTAAAGCGTGCTGAGAATGCTGATATTAAGCATAAAGTAAAACCAGTTAAACGCCAGTTGAAGCCCCGCGCGCAGCATGCCCGCCGCTCCTGATTGCGGAAAGATATCCACCAAAAACCCCATCACGATATTCAGCACCGTCATCATCACCGCCACCATGGCGATCGCGCCGCTGAAGCCCTTGCTGGCTTCCCAGGATTGCGCCAGCGTCAGCCCGTCTTCCAGCGCCACGCCAGGCAGGATCAGCGCCATGCGGAGATAGAAAACCGTAACGATGATGCCGGTAACCAAAGCCCCGAGCAAGCCAAGCAGCGCCCCCCCGCCACCCCCGCCCTGCATGGAGGCCGCAATACCCGGACCAAGGATCATTACCAATATGCCACCGATCAGCATCGCGACCAGCGCTGCCAGAAGCGATATGCCTATACCCGTCCAGAAATAACTGCCAACACGGAAATCCTTGCGATAAGGGATAATTCCAGCCGGTATTTCTTCCAGCAGGATATACCGGTGCCAGACGATGGCAATCAGCGAAACCGACCACAGAACGAAAATCATCGTCACAATCGCGGCCAGAATAAAGCCCGCAGGCAGCCCTGCCGCGGCAAGGGCGGCGCCCATTTCCTCGGGTGGCAGGCGCAGCGCGGCGATAAACCCCGCAGGCAGCATCTGGAAAAGCATAAAAAGC
>JALSHK010000374.1 GCA_026982275.1 Paracoccaceae bacterium
CCAACCGCGCGCTACAACTTGGCCTCGGCTTTGCCTCGGCGGGGGATGCCATCCCCCCTTGCTTCGCAATTCCCCCCTGGAGTATTCAGGGTGGTGAAGCGGAGGGTGGTATGGATCAGGCAATATTGAATATTCGGGCGATTTGCGCGGGGGAGAGCGATGTGATTGCCAATATGGCCACTATTGCCTGCGAGCTTTTTCATGGGGATGCGCGGTTTGACTGGGTCGGGTTTTATCGCAATATCGGAAAGGATGTGCTGAAGATCGGGCCTTATCAGGGCGGGCACGGGTGCCTGACCATTCCATTCTCGCGCGGGGTATGTGGGCTGGTGGCGCGGGAACGGCGCATCACTATTGTAAACGATGTGAATAATTTTGAAGGCCATATTGCTTGCGCCAGCAGCACGGTTTCGGAGATCGTTTTGCCGGTATCCGGGCCGGACGGGGCGTTGCTCGGGGTGTTGGATATCGATAGCGACCAGCCTTCTGCGTTTACAATGTCCGATGCGGCGGCGCTGGAAGCCATGCTGGATGAAGTTTTTGCGACGGGTGAAAAATCCGCTTGAAGGGGTTTGTCGGTTCATGGCAGATTGTCGCATGACCGATATGATGAAATCATGGGCCGAAGTTGCCCCCCGCCTGATTGATGTCGCCGCTGGCCGCAGCGCCGCCGACATGGTAATTATCAATGCCAAATGGGTGAATGTGCATTCCCGAGAGGTGCTGGATGATAGCAGCATTGCCATTGCCGGGGGGCGGTTTGCCTATTGCGGCGCGCATCGCGATAGCCTGATCGGGCCGGATACCGAGGTGATCGATGCGGCGGGCCGCTATGCCATTCCGGGCCTTTGTGATGCCCATATGCACATTGAAAGCGGCATGCTGACGGTGACGCAGTTTTCCCGCGCCGTGATCCCCCATGGCACCACCACCATGTTTGTGGACCCCCACGAGATCGCCAATGTCATGGGGCTTGAAGGGGTGCGCCAAATGCATGACGAGGCGCTGGCGCAGCCGGTAAATGTCTATGTGCAGATGCCGAGCTGCGCGCCCAGCGCGCCGGGGCTGGAGACCACGGGCAGCGAGATTTTACCTGCCGATGTGGTGGAGGCGATGAACTGGCCCAATATCATCGGGCTGGGGGAGATGATGAACTTTCCGGGGGTGATTAATGGCGACGAAAAAATGCTGGCGATTATTGCCGCCACGCAAAACGCAGGCAAGACCGTGGGCGGGCATTATGCCAGCCCCGACCTGACCGATTTTCACGCTTACGCCGCAGGCGGGCCGGCGGATGACCATGAGGGCACCACCGAGGCGGATGCGATTATGCGGGTGCGCCAAGGGATGCGCGCCATGCTGCGGCTCGGCTCTGCGTGGTATGATGTGAAAACCCAGATTACGGCCATCACCGAGCGCGGGCTTGATTCGCGCAATTTTGTGCTTTGCACCGATGATTGCCACTCGGGAACGCTCGTGAATGACGGCCATATGAACCGCGTGGTGCGCCATGCGATTGAATGCGGGGCCGAGCCGCTGGTGGCGCTGCAAATGGCCACCATCAACACCGCCACCCACTTCGGGCTGGAGCGCGAGCTTGGCTCGATTGCACCCGGGCGGCGCGCGGATGTGATCCTCACCTCCGATCTGCGGAGCCTGCCGATCGAGACCGTGATTGCGCGCGGGCAGGTAATTGCTGAAGGCGGCGGGATATTGTGCGCGGAGCCGGATTACAAA
>JALSHK010000375.1 GCA_026982275.1 Paracoccaceae bacterium
CCAGAAATAGCCCCCCTCGGCCAGATAGGCCTTGGCCCGCGCCAGATTGGGCTTTTCAATAAAGCGCTCCACCGCCAGCCCCGCGCCGCTTTTGATATAGCCATAGGCAATTTCCGGCCCCCCGGGCTGAATGCCGAAGGTCACCATTTTTCCCGCCTCGGCCAGCCCCCGCCCGCGCGCCACCGCCGCCAGAAAAGCCGCAGAATTCTTGATCATATGATCCGCAGGCATCACCAGAAGCACGGGGTCATCTTCAACGCTCAGCGCGGCCAGCGCGATGGCGGGCGCGGTGTTGCGCCCCTCCGGCTCCAGCAATATCCGCAGCCCTTCCACCCCCGATTGCCGAAGCTGCTCGGCGGCCAGAAATCGCGTTTCCTCGGCGCAGATCACCAGCGGCGGGGCAAAATCTCCGCCCTCCAGCCGCGCCACGGTTTGCTGAAGCAAGGTATCCTTTCCCCCCAGCGGCAAAAAAGGCTTGGGGTAATGCTGGCGCGAAAGCGGCCAGAGGCGGGTGCCATCCCCGCCAGCCAATATCACGGGCTGCACCCGCGCCTTGCCTTCGCCCATCTTGCTGCCTTCCCCTATCTGCCGTCAGGGTCGCACTCTAGCTGATAACAATTGGTTAACAAATATAAAAACATTCTGAATCCGGCTTTGGATTTGCCAAAATTCGCCATAGCGGCTATCTCTGCCCAAACCGACTTGCGAGGAAACACCATGCGCGCGCTCACTTGCTTCAAGGCCTATGATATTCGCGGCAAGCTGGGCGAGGATCTGGACGAAAGCATCGCCTATGATATCGCCGCTGCCATCGCCGAAATCCGCCAGCCGCAAGAGGTGGTGCTGGGGCGCGATAGCCGTGCAAGCAGCGGTGGCTTGCTGGAGGCGCTGGCGCGGGGCTTTATGGATCACGGGGTGGATGTGCTGGATATCGGCATGTGCGGCACCGAGGAGATTTATTTTGCCACCGACCACCTGAAAGCCGATCTGGGGATCGAGGTAACGGCCTCGCATAATCCGATTGATTATAACGGCATGAAGATCGTCGCCAAGGGCGCCCGCCCGCTGGACCCGCTGAGCGAAATGGAAGCGATCAAGGCCCGCGCCGAAAAGCGAGGCTTTACCAAAGCCGCGCAAAAAGGCGTTCGTCGGGTTGAAAACCCGCGCGCAGAATATGCCGCCAAGGTGGTATCCTTTATCAGCCCCGCCAAGCTGCGGCCGCTGAAAATACTGGTCAATGCCGGCAATGGCACCGCTGGCCCCAGCTTTGATGCCATCGAGGCGGCGCTAAAAGCCGCCGGTGCGCCGCTGGAATTCATCAAGCTGGACCATGCTCCCGACCCAAGCTTTCCCAATGGCATCCCCAATCCGATCCTGCCCGAAAACCAGCCGCGCACCGCAGAGGCCGTGCGCCGGCACGGCGCGGATTTCGGCGTGGCATGGGATGGCGATTTTGACCGCTGCTTTTTCTTTGATTCCGAGGGCGCGTTTATTGACGGCTATTATATCGTTGGCCTGCTGGCCAAACAGGCGCTGGCGCATCAGCCCGGAGCGGCCATCATCCATGATCCCCGCCTGATCTGGGATACCCGCGAGCTGGTATCAGAGGCCGGTGGCAAGGCCATTCAATCCCGGGTCGGGCATTCGTTTATCAAGGCTTTGATGCGCAAAACCGATGCGGTTTATGGTGGCGAGGTCAGCGCGCATCACTATTTTCGCGATTTCATGTATTGCGA
>JALSHK010000376.1 GCA_026982275.1 Paracoccaceae bacterium
GCGATACCTTTATGGGCTATTTTATGGCCCAGCTTGATGTTGGCAAAGCCCCGCAAGAGGCCCTGCGCATGGCCGCCGCGGCGGCGGCACTCAAGGTCACAAAAAAAGGGACCGCCGAAGCGATCCCCTTGATGGCGGATGTGGCCGGATTTATCCGGTCATTCCCTCCCAGAAGCTTTTCACGCGGCTGAAAAAGTCGTGGCTGGCGGGGTTGTTGTCTTTTGATTCTGCCTCGAATTCTCGCAATAGTTCTTTTTGCCGTGCGGTCAGATTGGTCGGGGTTTCGGCTTCCAATTCGATATAAAGATCGCCGAATCCGCTGCCGCGCAGCGCCGGCATGCCCTTGCCACGCAGGCGCAGCTGTTTGCCCGATTGCACACCAGCCGGCACTTTTACCTTGGAACGGCCACCATCAATTGTGGGCGCCTCCAGCTCGCCGCCAAGGGCAGCGGTGGTCATGGAAATCGGGATAGAGCAAAACAAATTCACCCCGTCGCGCTGAAAAATCGAATGATCCTGCACGTTTATGAAAATATATAGATCGCCTGGCGGGCCACCGCGCTCGCCGGCTTCGCCTTCGCCGGTTAAGCGGATGCGGGTGCCGGTTTCGACTCCTGCCGGAATATTGACGCTAAGAGAGCGGTCTTTTTGCACGCGGCCCGCGCCGGCGCAGGATCCGCAGGGGTTTTTTATGATCTGGCCCCGGCCATGGCAGCTCGGGCAGGTGCGCTCCACAGTGAAAAACCCTTGTTGGGCGCGAACCTTGCCCATGCCCGCGCAGGTGGGGCAATTTTCCGGTTCGGCACCGCCATCGGCCCCGGTGCCGCTGCAAATATCACATGCAACAGAGCCAGGCACGGTGATTTCTGCCTGCTTGCCGCTATAGGCTTCCTCTAGCGAGACCTTCAGGTTATATCGCAAATCCTGCCCGCGCGTGGCGCGATGCCCGCCACGGCGGCCCCCATTGGCAAAGCCACCAAAGAGATCATCAAAAATATCGGAAAAACCGCCGCCGCCAAAGGGATGACCGCTGCCCTGTCCCGCAGATGCTCCGGTGCCGCCCTCAAAAGCTGCATGGCCAAAGCGATCATATGCCGCTTTTTTCTCGGGGTCTTTCAGGATGTCATAGGCCTCGTTCACCTCTTTGAACAAGGTTTCGGCATCGGGGTTGTCTTGATTCTGATCCGGGTGCAGGGCCTTTACCTTGCGGCGATAAGCGACCTTCAGTTCCGCCAGAGTGGCTGATCTATCAGCTCCGATTATGTCGTAATAGCAGCGCTTTGCCATGGGATTGTTGCCCCCTTTTTCAAATAAAACGGCCCGCCCGATCAGGGCGGGCCGTTATCAATATGCCGTTAGATCAAGATTTCCGGTTCTCGTCGAGATCTTCGAAATCCGCATCCACTACATCATCATCCGCCGCGGCTTCGTCCGGCGCATCGGCTCCGGCCTCCGCAGCTTCGGCCTCGGCTTTATAGATCGCTTCGCCCAGCTTCATTGCGGCTTCGGTCAAATCCTGGGTCCGGGTCTTGATGGTCTCGGCTTCGGTGCTTTCGTCCTCAAGCGCTTCTTTCAGGTTTTTAGCCGACATTTCGATAACTTCAACAGTGGTTGGATCCACTTTGTCGCTATGCTCTTCCAGCGATTTTTCGGTTGAGTGGATCAGGCTTTCGGCCTGATTTCGCGCCTCGATCAGCTCGCGCTTCTCTTTATCGGCCTCGGCATTTTCTT
>JALSHK010000377.1 GCA_026982275.1 Paracoccaceae bacterium
CCTTATACATGATCTCCAGCTTGTGGTTCCGGATCGCGCCGGACACCAGCTCGTAGCCGTTGCAGGCAAGGTCATATTGGTAGCCAAGCACCTTCAGAGGGTCGCCGTTGAGCGCGTCCATCCCGCCCTGGGGCATGGAAAACGGGTTATGCTCGAAGTCGATCTTGCCGGTTTCCTCGTCTTTCTCGAAAATCGGGAAATCCACAATCCATGCAAATTCAAACTTGCTCTCGTCGGTCAGCCCCAGCTCCTTGCCGATGATATTGCGGGCGCGCCCTGCCACGGCCTCGAAGGATTTCGGCTTGCCGCCAAGGAAAAACGCCGCATCGCCGAGGCCAAGGCCCAGCTGCTGGCGAATGGCCTCTGTGCGCTCCGGCCCGATGTTTTTGGCCAGCGGGCCAGCGGCTTCCATGCCGCCTTCCACTTCGCCCGATTTCAGCATCGCTTGCGCTTCCTTCACCTTGATGCCCAGCTCTTGCGCCACGGAATCGGCGGTTTTTTCGCGCCAGAAGATATAGCCCATGCCGGGCAAGCCCTCTTGCTGGGCGAACTTGTTCATCCGGTCGCAGAATTTGCGGCTGCCACCCGTAGGGGCAGGGATCGCCCGCACTTCGGTGCCCTCCTGCTCCAGCAAGCTGGCAAAAATCTTGAAGCCGGAGCCGGCGAAATGCTCGGACACCACCTGCATTTTGATCGGGTTTCTAAGGTCCGGCTTATCCGAGCCATACCACAGCGCGGCGTCTTTATAGGAAATCTGCGGGATCTCGCGGTTCACCGTGCGATCGCCGCCGAACTCCTCGAACAGGCCCAGCAGCACCGGCTCTATGGTATCAAAAATATCCTGCTGGGTGACAAAACTCATTTCCATGTCGAGCTGGTAAAAATCGGTCGGGGAGCGGTCGGCGCGCGGGTCTTCGTCGCGAAAGCACGGCGCGATTTGGAAGTATTTGTCAAAGCCCGCCACCATCATCATTTGCTTGAACTGCTGTGGCGCTTGGGGCAGGGCGTAAAACTTGCCGGGGTGCTGCCTTGAGGGCACCAGAAAATCCCGCGCGCCTTCGGGGGAGCTGGCGGTGATGATCGGGGTCTGGAATTCGTTAAACCCCTGATCGGCCATGCGCTTGCGAATGCTGCTCACCACCCCTGAACGCAGCATCATGCGCTCGTGCAGGCTTTCGCGGCGCAGGTCGAGAAAGCGGTATTTCAGGCGGGTTTCCTCGGGGAAATCCGGCTCGCCAAACACCTGAAGCGGCAACTCTTCGGAAGCGCCGAGCACTTCCATATCCTCTACGAAAATCTCCACCTCGCCGGTGGGCAGGTTGGGGTTGATCAGCTCGGCATCGCGGGCCAGCACTTTGCCGTCAATCCGGATCACCCACTCGGAGCGCACCTTTTCCAATTCGTGAAATACCGGGCTGTCGCTGTCGGCCAGCACTTGTGTGATACCGTAATGGTCGCGCAGGTCGATGAACAATACCCCGCCATGGTCGCGCACGCGGTGCACCCAACCAGAGAGGCGCACGGTATCGCCGACATTGGCGGCGGTGAGGGCGTTGCATTTATGGCTGCGAAAGGCGTGCATGGTTTATGTCCTTAAACGGGGAAGGGCGCGCCCGGTGGCACGCCATTTATCAAGCTTCGATACACATGTTTAGCGGCAGGATGTCAAGGGGGGGCGGTGTCCGGCCAGCGCAGGCCACAGTTGCAGGGATGAAGCCCCGATACAGGCCATAGATTTACTTTTCACCCAAGATTTCAGCCGTGGGTGTATCCGCCACATATCTCACGTGGTTAATCGTCGCGATTGCCGAAATTTTCGGTAAATGTATAGCCATATCGGATTTGCCCCGTTAGGGTGCGCCGAGTGCTTCGGGGCTTGCGGTCAGACGCAGCCGGTGGGCATAAGGAAAAGAATTCGGTGATCCATCGAATGAACTATGAAAGCTACCTCTTCGAATGCCCCTTCGCCCAGACCAACAGACCCCGCCCCTTGAAGCCGATAACCAAGCTACCGCCCGAAACTGGGTGCGGATTCTGGCGCGCTACCGAGAGCCAAATACGGCGCGTTCCATTTTCGAGCTGGCGGTAAGCGCTTTGCCTTTTGCAACGCTTGCGGTTCTGGCGTGGCTTTCGCTTTCGGTCAGCTATTGGCTGGCCTTTGCGCTGGCCTTTATCAATGGTGCGTTTTTGGTGCGGCTGTTTATCATCCAGCATGATTGCGGCCATGGCAGCTTTTTTGGCAACCGGCACGCCAATAACTGGGTCGGGCGGATAATCGGGGTATTTACCCTTACGCCCTATAAAGTGTGGCGGCGCAGCCATTCCATTCATCATTCGGCATCGGGCAATCTGGAAAAGCGCGGCATTGGCGATGTATATACCATGACGGTTTCCGAGTTCGAGGCCCTGCCGCGCATCAAGCGGATCGCCTACCGGATATACCGTCACCCGTTGTTTATGTTCGGCTTGGCCCCTACCCTGCTTTTTGTTTTTCAAAACCGGATACCGATGGGGCTTATGCGCTCTTGGGAATACTGGATCAGCGCGCTGGGCACCAATATCTTTATTGCTGCTGTGGTCGGGCTTATGTTCTGGTTTGGCGGTCTGGCGGCGCTGTTTCTGATATTTGTTCCCACATTGCTTGTGGCTGCGACCGCCGGTGTCTGGCTGTTTTATGTGCAGCACCAGTTCGAGAATACCCAGTGGGACATGAATGATGATTGGCAATTGCACGATGCGGCTTTGATGGGCAGCTCCTATTATGTGCTGCCGGCTGTGTTGCGCTGGTTCAGCGGCAATATCGGCGTGCATCATGTGCACCATCTTTATAGCCGCATTCCGTTTTATCGCTTGATGGAGGTGCTGAAGGACAATGCTGCGCTGGAAAACCTGAACCGGATGACCATTCGCGAAAGCCTGAAATGTGCGCGGCTGCATCTGTGGGACGAGAATAATCGCAAGCTGGTGTCGTTTTCGCAAGCGCGGCAGGGGCTGGCGGCATGAAGCTGGGCATTGACGGTTCGGCTAATAGGCCGGATTGTGATAAAAGCGCATAGGGATTCGGTCGTTTCCGGCCGACTGATCCGGCCCGTTCGGCATTGAAAGCCGGAAGATTGTGAGGAACTATGCGTATTTCAATCCTGTCTGTCTTGTTGGTTTTCATCAGCCTGCCAACGGCTTATGCACAGGAATACGCGCTGGAAGCTGTGGCTGGCGGTTTTGAGAATCCGGTATTGGCCGTTGCTGCCAAGGGTGATGCGCGGCTGTTTGTGGTGCAGCAAAACGGGGTGATTTCGGTAATCGAGGGTGGTCAAACCCGCGATGTGCTTGATATCCGCGGGCGCGTAACCTATGGCGGAGAGGCCGGATTGCTCGGGCTGGCACTGCACCCCGATTTTTTGCGCAATGGTCTGGCTTATGTTTCTTTCACCACCGGAGATCTGACCAGCGTGATCGAGGAATACCGCTATGATCCGGCTGCCGCGCGTTTTGACACCGGCAGCCGCCGTCTGGTTTACAGTCTGGAACAACCGGCAGGCAACCATAATGGCGGTATGGTCACCTTCGGGGCGGATGGCTATCTTTATGCCGGCTATGGCGATGGCGGCGGCGCCAATGACACCTATAGCAACGGCCAAAACCCTGACAGCGAGCTGGGCACGATCATTCGTATCGATGTGGCAAATGACGGGGTTGCAGCGCCAGCGGATAACCCTCGCCTTGATAGCCCGGCCCCCTTTGCATGGGTATACGGGCTGCGTAATCCTTGGCGGTTTTCCATTGATGAAGGGCTTGTTTATATTGCCGATGTCGGGCAATCCGGCCAAGAGGAGATCAGTATCATTCCGGCGGGGCAGGGCGGTAGCGGGCTGAATCTTGGCTGGCCCCTGGCAGAGGGAGATCAATGCCTTGCGGATCCGGCCTGCAAGGAAAAGGATCTGGTTTGGCCCGTGGCCACCTACCCGACCGGCTTTGGCTGTGCGGTCACCGGCGGCTATGTTTATCGCGGCAAGGCGCTGCCCGCGCTGTATGGCACCTATTTTTATGGCGATTTCTGCAATGGCGAGATTTACAGCTTTCGCTATGAAAACGGGGAAGCGGTCGAGGCACGTGAATGGGTGGGGGAGCTTGGCCGGGTTGAACAGCTCTCCGGTTTCGGACTGGATGGATATGGCGAGCTTTATGTTGTGTCCCTTGCGGGCACGGTTTTCAAGTTGATACAGGCCGAATAGGGTTTGCCTGCCCCGCCTAAGCAGGGCAGGCTGGGCCTTACATGCAGGCTTCAAACAGCGCTTTGGTGTTGTCAAAGGTCATCTCGACGGGGTTGCCGCCAGTAGACGGGTCTTTCAGGGCCATGGCTGTCAGCTCGTCTATCCGGCTGGTCTCAACCCCCATTTCGGTGAGGTTTTTCGGCATGTTCAGGCTGTCATTCAGCTCCACAACGTAAGCGCGGAATCCGTCAAAGCCGCCAGTTAGGCCAAGGTAACCGTTGAGGGCGTCGAAGCGGTCTTCGATCGCGGCGCGGTTATAATCCAGCACGGGGGGGATAACCACGGCATTGGTGGTGCCATGATGCGTGCCATAAACTGCGCCAATCGGGTGGCTAAGCGCATGCACCGCGCCAAGGCCTTTTTGAAAGGCGGTGGCCCCCATCATGGCCGCAGACAGCATATGGGCGCGGGCCTCAATATCGTTCGGGTCGGCATAAACGCGCGGCAGGTTGTCTTTTACAAGGCGCATACCCTCCACGGCAATGCCTTGTGACATCGGGTGGTAATGCGGCGAGGAATAGGCCTCAAGGCAATGGGCAAAAGCATCCATGCCGGTGCCGGCGGTGATGAATTTGGGCATGCCAACGGTTAGCTCGGGGTCGGCAATTACAATCGCGGGCAGCACTTTGGGGTGGAAGATGATTTTCTTCACATGGGTGACGCTATCGGTGATGACGCTGGCGCGCCCCACTTCGGAGCCGGTGCCAGCGGTTGTCGGCACGGCGATGATCGGGGCAATCGCGTCCGCATCCGCCCGCGTCCACCAATCGCCGATATCCTCGAAATCCCAGACAGGGCGGGTTTGGCCAGCCATAAAGGCCACCATTTTGCCGAGGTCCAGCCCCGAGCCGCCGCCAAAGGCGATAACGCCGTCATGGCCGCCACCCTTGTAAACCTTCACGCCGTCCGCCAAGTTTTTTTCGTTCGGGTTCGGGTCGACCTCGGAGAACATCGCGCGGCCAAGCCCGGCATCATCGAGGATATCGAGCGCGTTTTGGGTGATCGGCAGGTCGGCGAGGCCTTTGTCAGTGACCAATAGCGGGTTTTTCATGCCGACGGATTTGCAGGCCTCGGCCAGCTCCTTGATCCGGCCCGCGCCGAATTTTATCGGGGTGGGGTAGCCCCAGTTTCCAACAAGATTCATGATGTGACTTTCTTCAGGTGGTAGGATTTTGGGCGGGTCAGGTTCTGGAACCCGATCACCGAAAGCGCGCCGCCGCGGCCGGTGTTTTTGCAGCCGGTCCAGCACAGGCCGGGGTCGAGGTAGTCGGCGCGGTTCATAAACACGGTGCCGGTTTCCAGCTCGGCCCCGATTTCGGCGGCGCGCCCGGCATCGGCGGTCCAGAGCGAGCAGGTGAGGCCGAACTCGGAGTCGTTCATCAGCTTGATGGCTTCCTCGTCGGAGCTAACCTTCATGATGCCAACCACAGGCCCGAAGCTTTCATCCTGCATGACGCGCATCTCGTTGGTCACGTTGGTCAGGATTTGCGGCATCAGGTAGGTGCCGCCATCGTCTTCGGGGAACAGGGCAGGGTCGATCATCGCCACCGCGCCATCCGCCAGCGCCTCGCGGGTTTGCGCGCGCACCTCGTCGGCAAAGCGGATATTGGCCATCGGGCCGATGGTGGTTTTGGGGTCCAGCGGATCGCCGAGCTTGTAACCTTCTACAATTTTAACCGCTTTTTCGACAAATTCGTCATAAAGCGAATCAATCACATAGATCCGCTCGATGCCGCAGCAGCACTGGCCGGAGTTGAACATGGCCGCATCAATCAGGGTGTCGACCGCCGCATCCACGTCGGCATCGTCCATCACATAGCCCGGGTCTTTGCCGCCCAGCTCGGTGCCAACACCGGTGAATGTGCCCGCTGCCGCGCGCTCCATTTCCTGCCCGCCGCCCACGGAGCCGGTGAAGTTTACGAAATCCACGTTGTTGCCCGCAATCAGCGCCGAAGTGGTGGCGTGATCAAGGAAGATGTTCTGGAACAGGTCGGCAGGCACGCCCGCTTTTGTGAAGGCTTCAACCATGCGCTCACCGGCCAGCAGGGTTTGGCTGGCGTGCTTGAGCAGCACCGCATTGCCCGCGATCAGGGCGGGGGAAACGGTGTTGATCGCCGTCAGGTAAGGGTAATTCCACGGGGCGATCACCAGCACTACGCCGTGCGGCTCACGCAGAATCCGGCGCTCGAAATCGCCGCTGTCCTCGACGATATGCGGGGCCAAAGCCTCAGTCGCAATCGCGGCCATGCCCGAAGCGCGCTCTTCCACGCCGCCGAATTCTCCGCCATAGCGCACGGGGCGGCCCATCATATGCGCCAGCTCGATGACGATATCATCATTGGCTTTGCCAAGCTCGGCCACGCCCGCTTGCACCAGTGCAATCCGCTCCTCCAACGGGCGCTTTTTCCACGCCTTTTGCGCGGCGCGGGCTTTGGCAACCGCCGCAACCGCCGCCTCAAGGCTTACGGAATCGCGCGTCGCGAATACCGAGCCGTCGACCGGTGAGATACACTTGATCGTAGTCATAGTCTTTTACTCCAAGAGAGGGCCTAGGCCCGTTCAAAGCCGCGCGCGATTTCCCAATCGGTGACCACGCGATCAAATTCTTCCAGCTCCCACTCCGCCGCGCGGGTGTAATGGGTCACAACATCATCGCCCAAGGCCTCGCGCAGCATGGTCGAGCTACTCAGTGTGGCCATGGCATCGCGCAGGTTTTGCGGAATTTTGGCGCTGTTGCCCTGATAGGCGTCGCCCACCGTGGGCGGGGCAAGCTCCAGCTTTTCTTCAATGCCTTTAATGCCCGCCGCCAGCATCGCCGCCATGGCCAGATAGGGGTTCATATCCGAGCCGGGAATGCGGCATTCAACCCGCACCGATTTGCTGCCAGCGGCACAAAGCCTGAAACCCGCCGTGCGGTTATCGACCGACCAAATCGTGCGGGTCGGGGCAAAGCTGCCCTTCTGGAAGCGCTTGTAGCTATTCACATAAGGCGCAAGGAAATACATGAAATCGGGCGCGTATTTCAGCAGGCCTGCCATGTAGGCCTTCATCAGGCCGGACATGCCGAGCGCATCGGCTTCATCAAAAAACGCGTTGCGGCCGTCTTTCCACAACGACTGATGCACATGGCTGCTGGAGCCGACTTTTCTGTGGTCCCATTTGGGCAGGAAGGTGACGGCATGGCCCTGCGCCCATGCGATTTCCTTGATGGCGTGCTTGGCGATGCTGTGGTTATCGGCCGTATCCAGCGCCCCGGCATATTTGATATTCAGCTCTTCTTGCCCGGCCTCCGCCTCGCCCTTGGAGCCTTCAACGGGGATGCCGGCGGCATATAGATGATTGCGGATCGGCCGCATGATATGCTCTTCTTTAGTGGTCTGGAAGATATGGTAATCCTCGTTGTAACCAGAGATCGGGTTGAGCTTGCGGTAGCCTGATTTGCGAATTTCATCAAAGCTTTGCTCGAAGATGAAAAACTCAAGCTCGGTCGCCATGATGGCGTTAAAGCCCATGGTTTCCAGCCTGGCAATCTGCTTTTTCAGCATGGCGCGCGGCGAGTGGGGGATGGGCTGGTTGTGATGATCAAGCACATCGCTCAGCACCATCGCTGTAGCCTCCAGCCACGGCACAACGCGCATTGTGGCAAGGTCCGGCTTCATAATATAGTCGCCGTAGCCGCTTTCCCAGTTGGTCGAGGCAAAGCCGTCGGGCGTGGCCATTTCAAGGTCGGTGGCCAGCAGGTAATTGCAGCAATGGGTTTCCTCATAGCCGCCATCCACGAAATGCTGCGCCAGAAAGCGCTTGCCCATCAGGCGGCCCTGCATATCTACGATGCAGGCCAGCACGGTATCTATCTCGCCGCTTGCAACGGATTTTTTCAGGTCATCAAGGGATAGATTGCCAGCCATGGGGTGCCTCTTTTGAATGGGGTGGGTCTTGGGCGAGGAGGCCTCGCCCGCGACATATATATAGTGTTTCGGGTCAGGGGGGAATCTGAAAACACTGTTTCGCGCTTCGTTCAGACGCGGTTCCAGACCCTCTCGCGAACCCGAAACCCTTTTAGTAACGGTAAGGTTTGCCAGCCTTGTTCATGGTGTCGTTATAATCCTTGAAGATTTGCACAACCTTGGCCTTGGTTTCTGATTCCGCGGCGATTTCATCCCAGAAAACCAATGCGGCATCTTCGACTTGCTGCCATTCTTCATCATCTATCGAGGTCAGCTGCATCTTCGTGCCGTTGACGCGCAGGTCGGCCTCGCCGCCCCAATACCACCATTGGCGATAATAGTGCGAGTGGTCCATGGTCAGGTCCAGCAGGGTTTTGAGATCCTCCGGCAGCTCCTCGTAGCGCTCCTGATTGGCAAAGAACGAGCCGGCCCATGCGCCGGATATGTTGTTGGTCAGGAAATAATCCGTCACATCGGCCCAGCCTACAGTGTAATCCTCGGTGATGCCCGACCAGGCTATACCGTCCAGCTCGCCGGTTTGCACCGCGACTTCGATATCTTCCCAAGGCAGGGTCACCGGCACCACACCGAACTGGCTCAGAAAACGGCCCGCTGTCGGGAAGGTAAACACCCGCTTGCCCTCCAGATCGGCCAAGGAGCGGATCGGGTCTTTTGTGGCGAAATGGCACGGATCCCAAGCGCCCGCCGATAGCCATTTTACCCCGACCTTGGCATATTCCTCCTCCCAGATTTCGCCAAGCCCATACTGGTTGAACAGCACCGGCACATCGAGTGAATAGCGGCTGGCGAACGGGAAATAGCCGCCAAACACGGTTACCTCGGTTGGCGAGGCCATGCTGTCATCATCCGATTGCACCATATCAATGGTACCGCGCTGCATCGCGCGGAAAAGCTCGCCTGTAGGCACAAGCTGGTCCGCCGTATAAAGCTCGATCTCCATGCGGCCTTTGGCGACCTTGTTAAATGCGTCAATTGATGGCTTGACGATATGCTCGGCCAAAGCCGGGCCGGCATAGGTTTGCAATCGCCATTTGATAACGGATTGGGCATGCACGGCGGGGGCGGCCAGCGTGGCCGCACCGGCCAGGCCGCCTTTGATCAGAAAATTACGTCTGTTCGTTTTCATTTCATTCTCCTTCAGTTGGGTTAAGGGGCCGGTTTCTCCGGTCCTCGGGGTTTATCAGTTTGTGCCATACACATAGTCAGGCAGCCAAAGGGCGATTTCCGGGAAGGCTATGATCAGCCCCAGCGCCAGCAGCATGATGCCGACAAACGGGATGATAGAGACATAAATGTCTTTCAGCGTAATTTCTGGGGGGGCCATGGCGCGCATCAGGAAAAGATTATAGCCAAAAGGCGGGGTCATATACGCGATTTGCGAGGTGATGGTATAAAGCACGCCATACCAGATCAGATCAAAACCGAGCGAGCCAACCAGCGGCACATAAAGCGGGGCGACAATAACCAGCATGGCAGTATCATCCAGAAAGGTGCCCATGAGCAGGAAGGATAGCTGCATCAATAGCAGGATTTCCCAAGGGCCAAGGCCAAGATCATCGAGGAAAAACCCCTCGATCGCCTTCACCGCGCCCACCCCGTCAAACACCGCGCCAAAGGCCAGTGCCGCCAGAATGATCCACATAAACATCGCGGAGATCGCCAATGTCTGGCGCACCGAGTTTTCAAACACCACCTTGGTATAACGGCCCTTGAAAATAGCGGCAAGCGAGGCGACAATCGCCCCCACCGCGGAGCTTTCGACCAAAGAGGTCCAGCCATTTACAAACGGCACCATCATCGAGGCGAAAATAAACACCGGCAGCGCACCGGCGCGCAGCAGGGCCAGCTTTTCGCGCAGGGTTACCCGGGACAGCTCTTCCTTGGAAAGGCTCGGCCCGAGGCTCGGGCTTATCTTGCAGCGGATATAGATGTAAATGATGAACAGCGCGGCCATCATCAGCCCCGGAAAGACTCCTGCCAGCCAAAGCTGTCCTACCGGCTGGCGTGCGATCATCGCATATAGCACCAGCACCACCGAGGGCGGCACCAATATGCCAAGGGATGATCCGGCCTGGATAACCCCGGTGATCATGCGCTTGTCATAGCCGCGCTTCAGCAGCTCTGGCAGTGCAATCGTGGCCCCGATGGCCATGCCTGCCACGCTTAAACCGTTCATCGCCGAAATCAGCACCATCAGCCCGACAGTGCCTATGGCCAGCCCGCCATTGACCCCGCCCATCCAGACATGGAACATGCGGTAAAGATCGTCGGCAATGCCGGATTCCGATAGCACAAACCCCATATAGATAAACAAAGGCAATGTAAGCAGCGGATACCATTTCATCAGTTTCATCGAGGCGGCAAAGGGGATATCCTCGCCCCCCGTGCCCCAGAGCAGCAGCGCCGCCACCACCGCCACGATCCCAATTGCGGCAAATACCCGCTGGCCTGTCATCAGCGTGATCATCATGCTGGCAAACATCAGGATCGCAATCCATTCAAACGACATTATAATTCTTCTCCGCGGATGGTGGCGATGTCTTTGAAAAACACGGCAATGGCTTGCAGCAGCATCAGGAATATCCCGAGTGTGGCGATGGATTTGATCGGCCATAAAAAGGGCTTCCAAGAGGAGGCCGAGCGCTCCAGATAGCCCAACGCGTCGCTAAGCCCGTCAAAGCCACCGCTGGCAAAGCCGGAAACCAGAGTGCCGTAAAACTCCAACATGCCCATATTATAAGGCTGTCCCAGCGCATAGGCCGTGGAGCCAAGCGCCCCTTGCAGTAGAATTACAAGATAAAAAATCAGCCCGAAAATGGTGAAAGCATCCACCCAGGCTTTGGTTTTGATCGACCATGATCCATATACCAGATCCATGCGCACATGCGAATTCAGCTGCATCGAATATGGCCCGCCAAGCAGATAATAGGCCACCATCACAAATTGCGCGGTTTCCAGTGTCCATGTGGTGGGGCGAATTTCAAAACCCGCCAGCCAAAGCCTGAGGCTTTCGGTCATGGACGAGCCCGCGAGTATAGAACCGCTGCTGGAAAGCTCGAATATCAGCTTGGAGAGTGTGGAGAGCAGCAAAACCGCCATCAGCACAAAAATGAGATACATGGCGAAGCGGCCCATGCGATAATTCACGGCCTCGACATATCTGACATAGGCTTTGATCACTCCGGGCATTTTGCCTCCAACGGGATTGAATCAAGAGACAAGGTTAAAATATCCGATAGCCATACAGCAACGGCTTGCTGGCTCTCCGGTGTGGCGATCAGATCATTTCGGATCTCGATCATCACATTCAGCATGCCGCGCGGCAAAGCGTGTTCGGTCAAGGTGTGGGTCACGCCGTCTTCTGGCCCGTATGGTTGGTTCCGGCCCACCATATAGGAAGGGTTTTGGCGGGCCGCTTCCAGCATGGCATCGGCCATTCTTGGGTCACTATCATGCAGAATACCGATCTCCACCGCCCGCGGTTTGCCGTTATAGACGGGGGTAAAGGAATGGATAGTCACCAGGGCGCGCGGGGCATGCTGATCCAGATGGCGCGCCAGCGCCTGCCGGAACGGTTGATAAATATGGGTGACGCGGGCAGTGCGCTCGGCCTCGCCCAGATCGGCATTGCCCGGGATGTGGTAAATCTCGCTATCGGCCCGAATGGCTTGCGGGGATTCCGGTGGCCGGTTGCAATCATATACCAGTCGCGAGATTTTTTGCGAAATCAGAGCGGAGTTTTGCAATGCGCTCAAATGCTCCGCCACCC
>JALSHK010000378.1 GCA_026982275.1 Paracoccaceae bacterium
GACTAAATCCTATATATGGGAATAGTAGACGGTATAACTGGAGGCTACCCCATGTCAAAACCGTTTCTGAACCACCTTTCCGAGATCCTGTCCGAGATCGAAAATACCGGACTATATAAACACGAGCGCCATATTGTCTCGCCGCAATCAGCGAGAATAGACGTGCTGCGCAGCGGACGAACACACCGGCAGACCGTCAATCTTTGTGCCAATAACTATCTTGGCCTGGCCAATAACCCGCGCCTGGCAGATGCTGCCAGAACAGCGCTCGACACGCAGGGTTTCGGAATGGCCTCCGTGCGTTTTATCTGTGGCACACAGGATGGACATAAAAAACTGGAGCAACGTCTGGCGAGGTTTCTGGGCAAAGATGACGCAATATTGTTTGCCGCTTGTTTTGATGCCAATGGCGGATTGTTCGAGCCGTTATTAACAGCAAAGGATGCCATCATTTCCGATGCGCTCAACCATGCCTCGATTATCGATGGTATCCGCCTGTGCAAAGCCGCGCGCTATCGTTATGCAAATTCCGACATGGCCGAACTTGAAGCAAGATTGATCGAGGCAAAATCCGCGGGTGCGCGCTATATAATGATCGCAACCGATGGTTTGTTTTCGATGGATGGCCATCTGGCAAAGCTGCCCGAAATCACGGCTCTGGCTGAAAAATACGGGGCATTGGTGATGGTGGATGACTGCCACGCGACAGGGATTATAGGGCCGCAGGGGCGTGGAACGCCGGCACATTTTGGCGTAGTTGACGGTGTGGACATTCTAACCGGCACGCTTGGCAAGGCTTTGGGCGGCGCCATCGGTGGCTATATTGCAGGGCCTCAGCCGGTAATCGATCTGCTGCGCCAGCGTGCCCGCCCGTATTTGTTTTCGAATTCCCTTCCGCCGATGATCGTTGCCGCAGGGCTTGAGGCTGTTGATTTAATTGAAAACAGTGATGATTTGCGCAAGCAGCTATACGAAAATACCCGCTTTTGGCGCGCCGGACTAGAGGCTTTGGGGTTTGAGCTTCTCCCGGGGGCGCATCCTGTTGTGCCGGTCATGCTCGGAGATGCGGCTCTGGCACAGGATATGGCGCGGCGGCTATTTGAAGAAGGCGTATTTGTGGCGGGTTTTTTCTTTCCGGTGGTGCCAAAAGGGCTGGCCCGCATTCGCACCCAGATGAATGCCGCCCTCAGCCGCGATGATCTGGAATTCGCATTGGCCGCATTTGAAAAGGCCGGCAAGGCAACAGGGGTAATAAAATGAGGGAAACGCCAAACGGTATGAAAGCCCTGGTAAAGGCGAAGGCCCGAAAAGGCTTATGGATGCAGCATGAACCGGTGCCGGAAATCGGGCCGGAAGATGTTCTTGTCAAGATTGGCAAAACCGGTATTTGCGGCACCGATATCCATATCTGGAACTGGGATGAATGGTCTCGCAAGACCGTGCCGGTTCCTTTGATTACCGGACATGAATTCTCAGGTGTCATTGTTGAAACCGGAAGCAATGTAAGCGGGCTTCGCCCTGGCCAGCGGGTCTCTGGCGAGGGGCATCTGGTAGGAAGCCTCAGCCGGGCCAGCCGCGCAGGAAAATTCCATCTGGATCCGCAAACCCGCAGCATCGGCATAAACGAGCCGGGCGCTTTTGCGCAATTTCTGCGCCTGCCCGCCTTCAATGTCGTGCCGTTACCCGACGGGGTAAGCGATGAAATAGGCGCAATACTGGACC
>JALSHK010000379.1 GCA_026982275.1 Paracoccaceae bacterium
CGCCCCGCTGGGCGGCGAGACTTTGGCCTTGGAAAACCCTTCCACAGGCGAGGAGCTTTCGCGGATTGCGCGGGGGCAGCGGGCGGATGTGGATGCGGCGGTGAAAGCCGCCCAGGGCGCGCTGGAGGGCGAATGGGGCGCGATGCCGGCGCTTGAACGCGGGCGCATTTTGATGCGTATGTCTGGCGCCGTCCTTGACAAATTGGACCATTTGGCAGCCCTGGAGGCGGCAGACGTGGGCAAGCCGCTCAAACAGGCCCGCGCGGATGCCGTGGCCTTGGCGCGCTATCTGGAATTTTATGCCGGCGCTTGTGATAAAATCCACGGCGAAACCATCCCCTATCTGGCGGGCTATACCGTTTATACCCTGCGCGAGCCGCACGGGGTGACGGGGCATATCGTGCCGTGGAATTACCCGATGCAGATCATCGGGCGTTCGGTGGGGGCGGCTTTGGCGATGGGGAATGCGGCGGTGCTGAAGCCCGCCGAGGAGGCCTGCATGACCGCGCTGGCTTTTGGTGCAATCGCGCTGGAGGCGGGCCTGCCCGCTGGCGCGCTCAATATCGTGCCGGGGCTGGGGGCAGAGGCCGGCGCGGCGCTGAGCGCCCATACCGGCGTGCAGCATATCAGCTTTACCGGCTCTGTGGCCACTGGCGAGCTTATTCAGGCCGCCGCCGCGCGCAATGTAATTCCCGTAACGCTGGAGCTGGGGGGGAAATCTCCGCAGTTGGTTTTTGACGATGCCGACCTTGAGGCGGCGCTGCCGTTTCTCGTCAATGCCGGTATTCAAAACGCGGGGCAGACCTGCTCGGCCTCCTCGCGCATATTGGTGCAGCGCGGGGTATACGAGACGCTAAGCGCCATGATGGCGGCGCGCTACCGCGAGCTGGTGGTGGGACCAGCGGCGGCGGATCTGGATGTCGGCCCGCTGATTTCGGGGCGCCAAAAGGCGATTGTCGAGGGGTTTGTGGCGGCGGCCAAGCCGGAAAACATCCTGGCGCAGGCGCAGCTCGCCGAGGGGCTGCCCGAGGGCGGGCATTATTTTGCGCCCAGGCTTTATGGCGGTATTGACCCTAATGACCCGCTGGCGCAGGCCGAGATATTTGGCCCCGTGCAGGCGATTATTCCGTTTGAGGATGAAGCGGAGGCGCTGAAAATCGCCAATGGCACCGCTTACGGGCTGGTGGCCTCTGTCTGGACACGGAACGGGGCGCGGCAGATGCGGCTGGCCAAGGCGTTGCGGGCGGGGCAGGTATTTATCAATAATTACGGCGCGGGGGGCGGGGTGGAGCTGCCTTTTGGCGGGGTCGGAAAATCGGGCCACGGGCGCGAAAAGGGCTTTGAGGCGCTTTACGGCTTCTCCACGCTGAAAACCGTGGCGGCGCATCATGGCTAGCGCATGAGGCTTGGCATTCCTGAGGCCCGAATTCAGGCCGAAGGGCCGCTTTCCATATGGGCTTCCGGTTTCGAGCCGGGTGCAGCCGGCTATATTCAGCCTATCCATTCTGCTGCGCTTGACCTTCCATAGACCAGAACCCCTATCTTTGGATGACCACGTTTTTAAGTTTGTAAAGGCGCGTATATTATTCATTAAATTGGGGAAATACCGATGTCTGACATATCCGAAATACCTGTTTCCAACGAAACCCGACGCGATTTTCTATACGTAGCCACCGCAACAACCGGTGCCGTGGCGCTCGGAGCGGCGGTGTGGCCGTT
>JALSHK010000380.1 GCA_026982275.1 Paracoccaceae bacterium
CGCCGCCGTTGGTATCACACAAGACCACCCAGCGGGCACCGGCGTGATAGGCCTCAAGGCAGCATTTGAGAGTGTAATCGGGGTTGGCCTTGAAACCGTCAAAGAAATGCTCGGCGTCAAACAGCACCTCGCGCTTGAGCGTGCGCAGATGGGCGATGCTCTGGGTGATGTTTTCGATATTGACGGGCAGATCAATGCCAAGGGCGGTGGTGACATGGAAATCATGGGCCTTGCCGACAAGGCAAATGGCGGGGGTGCCCGCATTGGCGACGCCTGCCAGCACCTCGTCATTGGCCGCCGAACGCCCCGCGCGCTTGGTCATGCCAAAGGCGGTGAAGGTGGCGGAGTGCAGGGTGGGGGCGTTGTCGAAAAACTCGCTATCGGTAGGGTTGGCCCCCGGCCAGCCGCCTTCGATATAGTCAATGCCAAGCGCGTCGAGCGCCAGCGCGATGCGGGTTTTGTCCTCCGCCGAGAAATCCACGCCTTGGGTTTGTTGGCCATCGCGCAGGGTGGTGTCGTAGAGGTAGAGGCGTTCGGTCATTTTAAGGCCTCCAGCTTGGCGGCATCGAATTCCGGCCCCAGTGTCCAGACCGCGCCCTGTGCCGTGTCTTTTACCTGCACGCCAGCTGCGGTCATTCCGTCTCGGATTTTGTCAGACAGCGCAAAATCCTTATCCGCCCGTGCCTGCACCCGTGCGGCCAAAAGCCGCTCGATCAGCGCGGAGGCATCGCCCGCATCCGCTTTCATCCACGCCCCGAGCCTGTCTTGCAAAAGCCCCAGCACTTGCGCCGAAGCCTTCAACCCCGCCGCATCCCCCGCTTTGGCCAGCTTGTGCAATTCCGCAATCGCCCCCGCCGTGTTCAGATCATCGCCGAGCGCCGCCACAAACGCCGGAGATGGATTGGGCGAGGGGTCAATCCCCTCGGTCAATCCACGCCACTTGCGCAAGGTCTCGGTGGCCTCCCGCACCTTGCTCGAAGTCCAGTCCATCGGCGAGCGGTAATGCGTGCTCAGCAGCACAAACCGGATCACCTCGCCCGGCACGCCCTGCGCCAGCAAATCCCGCACCGTAAAGAAATTCCCCAGGCTTTTGGACATCTTCTTGCCCTCGACCTGCAACATTTCATTATGTAGCCAGTAATTCGCAAACTTCCCCGAAGGATTAGCGCAGCAGCTCTGCGCGATCTCGTTTTCGTGGTGCGGGAATTGCAGATCCAGCCCGCCGCCGTGGATGTCAAAGCTCTCGCCCAGCAGGTCAAGGCTCATCGCCGAGCACTCGATATGCCAGCCCGGCCGCCCATAGCCCCACGGGCTTTCCCAGCCGGGTTGATCACCCGTTGAGGGTTTCCAGAGCACAAAATCCATCGGGTCGCGCTTATACGCCGCCACCTCCACCCGCTCGCCCGCGCGCATGTCTTCGAGCTTGCGGCCAGAAAGTGCGCCGTAGGCGTCATAAGAATTCACATCAAACAGCACATGCCCCTCGGCGGCGTAAGCATGGCCCTTGTCGATCAACCCTTGGATCATCGCCACCATCGGGCCGATATATTCGGTCGCCCGTGGCTCGTGGGTCGGCCGCATGGCCCCCAGCGCATCCATATCCTCGTGATACCACGCGATGGTTTCATTGGTAATACTGCGAATATCGCGGCCGGTTTCTGCTGCCTTGGCGTTGATCTTGTCATCGACATCGGTGAGATTGCGCACATAGGTA
>JALSHK010000381.1 GCA_026982275.1 Paracoccaceae bacterium
TACCTCCGCCGATAGCGTGTTTCAGATCGCGGCGCATGAGGAGAGTTTCGGATTGGACCGCCTGCTGGAGATTTGCGAAATCGCCGCTGAAATCTTCCATCCGATGATGGTGGGGCGGGTGATTGCACGGCCCTTTATTGGCGAGGTCGGCAGCTTCAAGCGCACGCCAAACCGCCGTGATTATGCCATTGCCCCGCCCGAGCCGACGATCTGTGATCGGGTGGTGGCGGCGGGCGGGCGCACGCTGGCCGTGGGCAAAATCGGCGATATTTTTGCCCATCAGGGGATCAGCAAAATCTTCAAGGGCAAGGATGATATGGCGCTGGTGGATCATACGGTGGCCTTGATGGAAGCCGCGAAAGACGGTGATCTGGTATTTGCCAATTATGTGGAATTTGACAGCCTTTATGGCCATCGCCGCGATGTGGCCGGCTATGCGCGGCATCTGGAGGCCTTTGATGCGCGCCTGCCCGAGATTTTGGCAAGGCTGCGCAAAGATGATCTGTTGATGATTTCGGCGGATCACGGTAATGACCCGACATGGATTGGCACCGAGCATACGCGCGAGCGGGTGGCGGTGCTGATCGCGGGAACGGGGCGCGAAGGCAATCTCGGGCAGGTCGGCTTTGCCGATGTGGGCGAGACGATTGCCAAGCATTTGGGGCTGGCCCCCGGCAGACACGGAAAGAGCTTTTTATGAATTTTGGCGAGATTGCAAAAACAGAACTCCATTTGCATCTGGAGGGGGCGGCCCCGCCCGAATTCATCCGCCGGTTGGCGGCGGAAAAACGCGTTAATATGGACGGTGTTTTTGATGAAAACGGCGCTTATGACTGGGCTACATTTGTCGAATTTCTCGCCACCTATGAGCGCGCCTGCGAGGTGCTGAAATCCCCCGAGGATTTCGGGCGGCTGGTGAGCGCGGTGCTGGAGGCACAGGCCGCGCAGGGGGTGATTTATACCGAGCATTTTCTGGCCCCCGATTTTTGCGGCGGTGGTGATCTGGTGGCGTGGAAGGAATATCTGGCCGCGATGACCGAAGCCGCCGAGGCCAGCCCTGTGGAGGTGCGGTTCATCTCTACCTGCGTGCGCCATATGGGGCCGGAGCAGGCAAAGATAACCGCGCATGTGAGCGCCGAAACGGCGGGCGGATTGCTGACCGGCTTTGGCATGGGAGGCGACGAGAGCCAATTTGTGGCCGCTGATTTTGCCTATGCTTTTGATATGGCGCGCGAGGCCGGGCTGGGGCTGACCAGCCATGCCGGCGAGGTCGAAGGGCCGAACTCGGTGGCGGAAACGCTGGATGCGCTGAAGGTGAGCCGCATTGGCCACGGGGTGCGTAGCGTGGAAGATGCGGATCTGGTGGCGCGGCTGAAAGACGAGGGCGTGGTGCTGGAGGTTTGTCCGGGTTCGAATATCGCGCTCGGGGTATTTCCTGATCTGAAGACGCATTCGATCACGGCGCTGCGCGAGGCGGGGGTGGCGATCACGGTTTCCACCGATGATCCGCCCTATTTTCACACCGATATGACCTCGGAATACCGCAATCTTTCAGAAACGCTGGGCTGGACGCAGGCGGATTTTGACGCAATAAACCAGACAGCCATGCGGGCCGCTTTTTGCGATGATGCCACCCGCAGCCGGCTTTTGGCCAAATTTAACGGAGCCTGATATGCAGCATTTTACCCTCGTCGATCACCCCTTGGTGCAGCA
>JALSHK010000382.1 GCA_026982275.1 Paracoccaceae bacterium
CCAGCACCTCGCATTGCAAATCCGACAGCCAGTATTTGTTCATGGCGGCGGTTTCGACGGTAAGATTACCCGCTAGATGTGCGATGAGGCAACTATCAAAGAATGCACGTGCGACGATGGTGTTGGTCTTGGCTTCCGCGAGTTTAAAACGGGTGTTTTGGAATTGCGTAAGCGGGCCACCAAAGGCCTCGCGCTCTTTACAATACTCGATCGTTATTGCTACGCTAGCTTCCATGGCACCCACAGCACTTGCCCCTATAATAAGGCGTTCTTGCGGGAGTTGCTGCATCATTTGATAAAAGCCTTGGCCTTCTTCCGTGCCAAGCAGGTTTTCAGTCGGAATTTCGACATTGTCAAAAAACAGCTCGGAAGTATCCGCCGATTTCAGTCCGATTTTATCGAGGTTGCGGCCACGGGTGAAGCCTTTGGCGTGTTTGGTTTCCAGCATAATTAGCGAAATACCTTTGGCACCTTCATCATCGCCGGTTTTACAGGCGACCAGAACCAGATCCGCATGCTGGCCATTGGTGATAAAGGTTTTGGCTCCGTTCAGGCGGTAGGCATTGCCATCGAACACCGCGCGGGTTTTAATCCGCTGCATATCAGAGCCGCCCGATGGCTCGGTCATGGCCAGTGCAGATACCAGCTCCCCCGTGGCCATTTTGGGCAGCCAGCGCTGCTTTTGCTCTTCGGTGCCGTAAGCCAGAATATAGTGCGCCACGATGCCGGAATGAATACCATTGCCCCAGCTCGCGAGGTTCTCCCGTGCCGCCACCATATAAATCACCGCATCATGGCCAAAATCCCCCCCCGCGCCGCCATACTCTTCTGGGATAGAGGCGCAGAGCAGGCCAAGCTCGGCCGCTTCATACCAGCTATCGCGGTCCATCTGTCCCTGCTTGCGCCATTTTTCATATTTCGGCTGCCACTTCTCCTGAAAGAACGAATGGGTCATTTCCTCAAGCATTTTATGCTCGTCGGTCATCCAGGGGGAGGGCAGGTTGGTGAAATCCATACGTTAAAAATCCTCGGCGGCCAAGGCCATGACGGGGGTTGCCCCGCTGGTGATGCGGGCCAGCCGCAGGCCGGTTTCCGGTAGCAAGCGTTGCATATAATAGCGGCCTGTGACCAGCTTGTTTTCAAAGAATTTCGCGTCACCCGTGCCCGCATCCAGCCCCTCTTGCGCAGCCTTGGCCATTTGCGCCCACATCAGGCCGAGGCAGGTATGGCCAAACAGGTGCAGAAAGTCGGTCGAGCCGGCCAGCGCCGCGTTCGGGTCTTTCATGCCATGCTGCATGAAGAACATCGAGGCCGCTTGCAGGTCTTTGCTGGCGGCTTTCAGCGGCTCGAGGAAATCATCCTTGAGCACCTCGTTATCCGCATTATCCTTGATGAAGCCTTTTACGAGGTCGAAAAACGCCATCACATGCTTGCCGCCATCGGAAGCGAGCTTGCGACCCACCAAGTCCAGCGCCTGCACGCCGTTGGCCCCTTCATAGATCATGGTAATGCGGGCGTCGCGCACGAACTGGCTCATGCCCTGCTCTTCGATATAGCCGTGGCCGCCGAATATTTGCTGCGCCTGAACCGTGCTTTCAAAGCCCTTGTCGGTGAGGAAGCCCTTCATCACGGGGGTGAGCAGCGACACCAGGCCATTCGCGGTTTTATCATCGCTGCGGTGATGGGCGTCGATCATGGTTGCCC